>JAJBUH010000277.1 GCA_020860445.1 Bacteroidales bacterium
AGAAAACTGTATAAACGTGCTACGCACTCCATGTGTGGTTAACAGACAAGGATCGTGCTACGCACTGCCATGCGGTAGAAAACTGTATAAACGTGCTATGCACTCCAGGTGTGGTTAACAGACAAGGATCGTGCTACGCACTGCCATGCGGATGAATCTCTTTATAAATGTATTTGTAAATTAGGATGGGTCGTGCTACGCACTGGCAGGCGGAAGGAATCTATAGGGATTAGTCAATTGGGGATAAAAAAGCAGCCGCCTGGTGAGGGCGGCTGCTGTATGGGGAGGGGGAAGGATTATTCGCCCTTGATGGCTGCTACGCCGGGAAGAACCTTGCCCTCGATGGCCTCAAGGAGGGCGCCACCGCCGGTGGATACGTAAGATACGCTGTCGGCCAGACCGAACTTGTTGACGCAAGCCACTGAGTCGCCACCGCCAACGAGCGAGAAGGCGCCATGGTTGGTAGCCTCAACGATGGCCTCAGCGATAGCGCGGCTGCCAGCGGTGAAGTTGTCAAATTCGAATACGCCAGCAGGACCGTTCCAGAGAATAGTCTTGGCGGGAAGGATAACCTCGGTGAAGGCTGCGCGGGTAGCGGGACCTGCGTCGAGGCCTTGCCATCCGTCAGGAATATCATTGGCAGGGCATACCATGGTCTTGGCATCGTTGCTGAAACTGTCGGCTGCGATGCAGTCGGTGCCGAGCACGAGGTTCACGCCTTTTTCCTTAGCCTTCTTGATGATGTCGAGAGCCAGGTCGAGCTTGTCTTCCTCGCAGAGCGAATCGCCAATCTTGCCGCCTTGAGCCTTAGCGAAGGTGTAGGTCATGCCGCCGCAGAGGATCAGGTTGTCAACCTTGTCCATGAGGTTCTCGATGATGCCGATCTTGGTCGAAACCTTTGAGCCACCCATGATAGCGGTGAAGGGGCGCTTGATGTCGCTGAGGATATTGTCGACAGCCTGAACTTCCTTGTCCATCAGGAAGCCGAGCATCTTCTGGTCGGGCTGGAAGTAGTCGGCGATGACAGCGGTCGAAGCATGCTTGCGGTGAGCGGTACCGAATGCGTCGTTGACATATACATCGGCGTAGCTGGCGAGCTTCTTTGAGAAGTCCTTCTGGCGAGCCTTCATTTCCTTCTTGGCAGCATCGTAGCCGGGGTCGGTCTTATCGATGCCAACGGGCTTGCCTTCCTCCTCGGGATGGAAGCGGAGGTTCTCGAGCAGCAGCACCTCGCCGGGCTTGAGCTCGGCAGCAGCCTCGGAAGCGTCGGCGCAGTCGGGAGCGAACTTCACGTCGCGGCCAAGAGCCTTGGCAACGGCATCGCGGATCTGGCCGAGTGAATATTTCATGTTTACTTTGCCTTTGGGCTTGCCCATGTGCGACATGATGATGAGAGCGCCACCGTCGTCAAGGATTTTCTTGAGGGTGGGGAGAGCACCGCGGATGCGGGTGTCGTCGGTGATGTTGCCATTCTCGTCGAGGGGCACATTGAAGTCCACGCGAACGATGGCCTTCTTGCCAGCAAAGTTGTAATCGTTGATTTTCATCGTAGATATGATTTGGTGTTTGGGTTTAGTTGCTACGGGTAAGTCGAAACGTTGGTGGGAGAGCGCTTTACGGTTTCATCTCCTTTTCAATTGGCAAAAGTAGTGATTTTTTGTTAATTATCCCACAAAAATTCACATAATTTTTAGATGATGCCTCTTTTTTTCAGCAATTCGGCCATTTCTTGAGCCAATGTGGCTGCGCTGGCATTGGCAGCGTAGGCAAAATCCTCGCCCTGCGAGGCAAAGATGATGCCGCGCGACGAATTGACGAGCAGTCCGCAGTCGTCGGTCATGCCATACTCGGCCACATCGCGCAGACTGCCGCCTTGTGCGCCGACGCCCGGCACAAGGAAGAAACTGTCGGGGGCCGCATTGCGAGCCTTGCCGAGCAGAGCGCCCTGGGTGGCGCCAACGACAAACATCAGATTGCCGGGCATGCCCCATAGCTGGGATTTTTTCATCACCGACTGGAAGAGAGGCTGACCCTCAGCATTGCGGATCATCTGGAAATCCTGGCTTCCCTTGTTGGAGGTGAGAGCCAGTACCACAGCCCATTTGCCATCGTATTCGAGGAACGGCTTGACACTGTCCTCACCCATGTATGGAGCCACGGTCACGGCATCGGCGCCAGAGTGGTCGAAGAATGCGCGAGCATACATGCGGGCAGTGTTGCCGATGTCGCCGCGCTTGGCATCGGCGATGATGAAGAGGTCTGGGTGCTTTTCCTTGATATATTTGCAAGTACCCTCAAATGCCTCCCAGCCCTTGGTGCCGAGGCACTCGTAGAAGGCTACATTGGGTTTGTATGCAACTGCCGAATCAGCAGTGGCATCGATGATGGCTTTGTTGAACTCGAGGATAGGATTCTCGGCTGACAGCAGGTGCTTGGGCAGTTTGTCGATGTCGGGGTCAAGGCCCACGCATAGGAATGAGCCTTTGCGCTTGATATTAGAGATTAGTTCTTGGCGTGTCATGATTGGTATTTAGTTTTTGGCTTTTGGCTTTTGGAAGAGGGGACCCGCGCCCGAAGCGCGGGGAACCGTGGCGCCCTACTGGTTACTTATTACTTATTACTTATTACTTGCTTAGAGCTCTGCGGCTTTGAGTTTTTCGGCGTTTTCGGCCACGATGAGGTGGTCGATGCAGTCTTGGATGTCGCCGTCGACAAAAGCCTGCAGGTTATAGATAGTGTAGTTGATGCGGTGGTCGGTGATGCGCCCTTGGGGGTAATTGTAGGTGCGTATCTTGGCTGAGCGGTCGCCGGTTGAGACGAGGGTCTTGCGGCGCGAAGCGATGTCGTCGATGTATTTCTGGTGCTCCTTGTCGTAGATGAAGGTGCGCAGGCGCGACAAGGCACGCTCTTTGTTCTTGGGTTGGTCGCGAGTCTCGGTGCACTCGATCAGGATTTCCTCGCTCACGCCAGTGATGGGATTTTTCCACATATAACGCAAGCGCACGCCCGACTCGACCTTGTTGACGTTCTGGCCTCCAGCGCCACCCGAACGGAAGGTATCCCATTTGATTTCGCCCTCGTTGATTTCAACGTCAAATGCCTCAGCCTCGGGCAGAACAGCCACCGTTGCGGCCGAGGTATGCACCCGGCCCTGGGTCTCGGTGGCTGGCACGCGCTGCACGCGGTGCGCCCCCGACTCGTATTTGAGAGTGCCGTAGACGTTGTCGCCACTGACAAACATCACGATTTCTTTGAAGCCGCCAGCCGCGCCCTCGCTGCATGAGGTCACTGAGACAGTCCAGCCCTTGGATTCGCAATATTTGGTGTACATCTTGGCCAGGTCGCCAGCAAATAGAGCCGCCTCATCGCCGCCAGTGCCGCCACGGATTTCCAGAATGGCATTCTTGGCATCCTCAGGGTCGGCCGGGATTAGCAGAAGCTTGATCTCCTCTTCGAGACCGGGAATTTGCTCCTGGGCCTCGTCGAGTTGCTCCTTGGCCATCTCGCGCAGCTCGGGGTCGGACTCAGATTCAAGGGCTT
Source organism: Bacteroidales bacterium (assembly GCA_020860445.1). GTDB lineage: Bacteria > Bacteroidota > Bacteroidia > Bacteroidales > Muribaculaceae > CAG-873. The sequence goes on from JAJBUH010000277.1 coordinate 3,541, forward strand.
GCTTGGCCTCATCGACATTGCCGAGCAGGTCGCGATAGCGGTGTGTAGCAGAGACAAGACGTTCCAGGTCCTTGTATTCTTTGGTGAGGCGCACATAGCGCTTCATATCGGCAATCACCGCCGGGTCGGTGATGAGGGTTGAGACCTCTTGATATCGAGCCTCGATGCCGTCGAGACGCTCGAGCAGGGTGGTATCTGACATATATTTGGATAGAAGGGGGGAGAAGACCGCCGCGGTGGAACCGCGTGGCACTCGACTGCCCTGGGGTTTACTTATTACTTATTACTCATTACTTATCGATGGTATTTTCTTGGTGGCTTTGGCGCCGAGGGCTTGGAGCTTTTCGGCGCGGCTGATGATGCCGCCACGGCCATTGAGCTTGATGAGCGCGGCCTCGTAGGCCTTTTGGGCCGATGAGAGATTGGAATTTATCCTCTCGAGGTCTGCCACGAATCCGCATAACTTGTCGATGAGCATCCCACCTTCGCGGGCAATCTCAATGGCGTTGCGATTCTGACGGTCGTGCATCCAAGTTTGCTCTACCAATTTTACTACTGACATAAGATGGGTAGGCGAGACAATCACCACGCGGTTGTCATAGGCGAACTGCCACAGAGCCGGATCGGCTTGCATAGCGGCGAGGTAAGCGCCCTCGTTAGGGATAAACATCAGCACGAAATCAATCTTAGCATCGCCCACGTATGCCTGGTAATTCTTGTCGCGGAGCTCGATTATGTGATTCTTGACCGAAATCACATGGCTGCGCGCCAACATCTTCTGTCGCGCCGGGTCGGCTGTTTCGGCCAGTTCCATATAAGCCTTTAGCGAGGTCTTGGCATCGACCACCAACTTGCGGCCGTCAGGAAAAGAAATCACTGCATCGGGCCTCAGGCGATCGCCCTCAGCGTTGTTGGCCGCAGCTTGCAGGGCATATTCTTCACCCTCGCGCAGACCGCTGCGCTCCAGTATGTTTTGCAGTATCATTTCGCCCCACTGGCCTTGCACTCGGGTGTTGCCCTTGAGGGCATTGGTCAGGTCGCGGGCCTCGCGGCCGATGGCATCGTTGAGTTCGATCAGCTGCTTGATATTCTCTTGCAGCGAATAGCGCTCACGCGCCTCACGGCTGTAGCTCTCGGTGAAGGCACGGCGAAACTCGTTGAAATTCTCCTTGATTGGACCCAAGGCATCACTGAGGCGCTGCTCGTTGTCTTGCTGCATCTGGCGAGTGTTCTGAGAGAAAATCTCGGCAGCCATGGCTCGGAATCGCTCCTCATCGCGCTCGGTGTTGCGCTGGGACATCTTGGCAATAATCAATGCCATTGCCGCGCCCATGGCGGCAATGACCAGAAAACATATTATGACGGTAGTATCCAAAATCGATCAGTCGAGCTTAAGCACTGCGAGGAAAGCTTTCTGCGGCACTTCGACCGAACCAATCTGCTTCATGCGCTTCTTGCCTTTTTTTTGCTTTTCGAGCAGTTTGCGCTTACGCGAGATGTCGCCGCCGTAGCACTTGGCGGTCACATCCTTGCGCACAGCCTTGATGGTCTCGCGTGCGATAATCTTAGCGCCAATGGCAGCCTGGATAGCAATGTCGAATTGTTGTCGAGGAATCAGCTCTTTGAGTTTCTCACACATGCGGCGCCCAAATGTCACGGCATTGTCGACATGGGTGAGGGTCGACAGGGCATCGACGCTCTCGCCGTTGAGCAGGATGTCGAGCTTGACGAGCTTTGACTCGCGGAAATCATGGATATGGTAGTCAAATGACGCGTAGCCCTTTGAAATGCTCTTGAGCTTGTCGTAGAAATCGATAACGATTTCGCCCAGAGGCATGTCAAATGTCATCTCCATGCGGTTGCCAGAGATGTATTCCTGCTTGATCAATTCGCCGCGCTTGCTGAGGCACAGGGTCATGATTGGACCGATAAAGTCGGCAGCGGTGATGATAGTAGCGCGAATATACGGCTCTTCGATATGGTCGATGAGGGTGATGTCAGGTAGACCCGAGGGATTGTGCACCTCGGTCATGTTGCCCTTTTTGTCATACACGCGATATGATACGTTGGGTACGGTGGTGATGACCTCCATGTCGAACTCGCGGCTGAGTCGCTCCTGGATAATCTCCATGTGGAGCAGGCCGAGGAAGCCGCAACGGAAACCAAAACCGAGTGCTGCCGATGATTCGGGAGTATAGGTGAGCGAGGCATCGTTGAGTTGGAGTTTCTCGAGCGACGAACGCAAGTTCTCAAAATCTTCAGTCTCGATGGGATAAACGCCGGCGAAGACCATGGGCTTGACCTCTTCAAAACCCTCAATGGCCTTGTCGCAAGGATTCTCAACATGGGTGATGGTGTCGCCCACGCGCACTTCCTTTGACGACTTGATGCCTGAGATGATGTAGCCAACGTTGCCAGCCGACAGCTCTTCGCGTGGCGACATCGAGAGTTTCAGCACTCCAATCTCATCGGCATGGTATTCCTTGCCGGTAGAGACGAATTTCACGAAATCGTTTTTGCGGATTGTGCCGTTGACGATTTTGAAATATGCGATGATGCCGCGGAAGGGGTTGAACACCGAGTCGAAAATCAACGCCTGGAGCGGAGCCTCGGGGTCGCCCTCAGGAGCTGGGATGCGCTCGGCGATAGCCTTGAGGATCTCGGGGATGCCCTCGCCGGTGCGGCCGCTGGCGCGGATGATCTCATCGCGCTTGCAACCGAGCAGCTCTATGATTTCGTCTTCTACCTCGTCGGGTTTGGCCGAGTCGAGGTCGATCTTATTGATTACGGGGATGATTTCGAGGTTGTTGTCGATGGCCATGTACAGGTTTGAGATGGTCTGGGCCTGTACGCCTTGCGAGGCATCGACAATGAGCAGCGCACCCTCGCAGGCGGCGATAGAGCGCGACACCTCATAAGAGAAGTCGACGTGTCCCGGGGTGTCAATCAGATTGAAAATGTAGCGGGTGCCATCGATTTCGTGCTCCATCTGTATGGCATGGCTCTTGATGGTGATGCCGCGTTCGCGCTCGAGGTCCATATCGTCGAGCACCTGATCCTCCATTTCGCTTGCCGCAACGGTGTGGGTGTATTCCAAAAGTCGGTCGGCAAGAGTGGATTTGCCGTGGTCAATGTGGGCAATGATGCAAAAATTGCGTATATTCTTCATTATTGTTCCTTAGCTTCTGTAATTTCAGTGCAAAATTACAAAATTTTCCTCACTTTTCAAAATCCTTTGATAGGGAATGTTGAGCCTCTCCGAGGCTCGAGGGGAAAAACGCTGTTAACCCCATGCAAACCAGGCCTTTCGGCCCGATTTGCATGGGGTTAACATTGTCAAGCCTCTCCGAGGCTATTTGGTAACCAGTCAAATTAAAATTAAAAAATGATAGGAATAAAAACATGGAGAGCACGGAGGGCCACGGAGCCCACGGAGATTTTCTCATTCTCGGTCTTTTGCATCTGTCTTCGGTCACTGAGGCGGCGAAGCCGCAGCAGAGGTCACGGAGCGCGAGGAAACTCGGCAGAGTGGAGGGCCTGGCGCCCTCGTCGGCCTCAGAATCAAAAGGACAACGCCCATACTCCGCGACCTCTGGCACCGCTTCAGCGGTCTCCGTGACCGATGCCAGATCGCAACTAAAGCAGAGAAAGGAAAAACTCCGTAGACTCCGTGAATCTCTGTGACCTCCGTGTTTTTACTTTATCTCAAAATGACTGGTTAATTATTGGCAATTGATGGATGAGCAGGAGGTGAAGGAGTAGGGGGAGGGGGTGGGGCCGATGATTTGGTTGTTGAGGATGGTGAGGTTGGAGGCATGACGGGCTGATACGGCGAGAATAGCAGCCATTGACTGCAATCTTGCCTCTGCACCCCGAGAATTGCAGGAAGTCGGCAAACCCAGCGCAGGTGCGGCCGCTATCCTCGGCTGGAGCGAATCGGCAATTGGTCACCTGGATATCAGAAGAATTTTGCGACACCACACCGAAATTGCCAAGGAATTGGAATTTGATATCCTCAAGCGTAATATCTTGGCTCAGAGATATGAAACCGCACACTTGATTGCGAATCGAGTGGCGCATCTGATGGGTCAATCCCTCATGAAACTGATGAGCCTCGGGATAAGAAATCTTGACCAATCCAGACTCTATTTCCACAGCCTTAGACCCTGGCGCAATTGGCGTGGCGCAACGCAGGGTTTGGCCCGTCTGAGGGTCGTAACTCTGGGCTATGCCATGACAGAAATCCCAATTATGACCCACCCAATGCAGAGTGCTATCAGCCGCAATCTCATACTGGCTCGATGGGTGCACACGGGCTGTAATGGACCGCTCATCCGTGTTGATGACAGTCATCTCAGGCACAGATGGATCAGCCGCATCGATGGTGAGGCCGCTGATAGTGATGCCATTGCAGTTCTCGATAGCGAATGGTGTGAGTTCGCCATGTGTAAGCAGTGTAGCTCCCTCACCGCTGATGGTGACATCCGACAGCTCGTTGAGCCACAGAGCCACGCGCTTGGTGTGGTCAGGGTTTTCCGATTCAGAAGTAGTATTTGAGATATGTCGATGCAGAGGAGTAGCGCTCTCGGCGTACACATTGTACACCCCCGGCTGAAGCCTAATCTCCACTGGTCCATCGTGCCGAGCGGCTTGGTCGATAATGCTCTGTAGAGTCTGGGTAGCATCGCCCTCGATGGGCTCAACCTTGACTATTTTGGGTTCAGGGCCGCAAGAGCAAACCAGAGCACAGAGGAGGATAGTGGAGAAATAGGCTTTCATGGGGAGAAACGTGGGGATTAGGAGTGAGTTAAATTTTCTGTAGATGCAGTACGCAAGAGGAATATTCTGACCAAAGCGGAGCTTCAAATCCGGTATCCATCAGCAGCGAGCCCTTGATAGTGGTATCGTTGAGATAGCAAGGGCCATCGGCCTTGGGATTGAGTTCGGTGATGCGATAGGTGGCATCGGGGTCGATTCCAGCCATGCGCATACGCGGCATCGTCTGGCAGGAATAGTGGGCAGTCTTGTAGCAGAACATTACGGCTTCGGTCTGATCCTCTGTCACATACATCAACGAAGCGCAGCCCTTATTATTGTATGGCGAGATTATGCGGTACAGGTCGCCTTGCTGCACGATGTGGCGCACCTGCTTGTAGTCGGCGATGGCACGACGAGCCATAGCCAATTCATCCTCTGACATAGCCGAGGGTTGCAGTTCCATGCCGAGGCGCCCCGACATCGCTACGTCAAATCTGAATTTGAGAGGCAGAGATCGACCTGTTTGATGATTGGGCGATGCGCTGACATGCTGAGCCATTGCCACCGAGGGATAGAAATAGCTCGTACCCCACTGGATAAACAGACGCTGCAGAGGGTGGCCTCGTTGAGCCAGAGGGTTTCGCAATGCGGGTCGCCGAATACGTTGAGCCCTAATCGACCATTGCCAACTGGCAGACTTTGCATCCATTCTTTGGCTGGGGTGTCATAGAGCAGGGTAGTGGGGTGACCGAATGCAGCTATCGGTATCACAGCCACAGTCAGGAGTAGGGAAAAGAGATGTCGGATTGTCATTGGGTATGAAATTTATGGGTGAGGAAATTTGCGAGGATTGGAAAGACGTTGCAAATTTCGTCATTCCAATCCCCGCAAATAGAAAAAATCACTCCAAAAATTTCATATTTCAATTCACACCAGACTCAAAACCACAGATTTACACAGATTAATACAGATTTCCCTATCTGAATCTGTGAAAATCTGTGTAAATCTGTGGTTTTGAGTCTTAATATGGACTTATTAATTAGTCGCGGAAATATATGCGTTTGACGCGGGGCGAGATTGAGGTGAGGATTTCGTAGGGGATAGTCGAGAGGGTGGCGGCGATGCGCTCAACGGGCATCTGGTGGCCGAAGATTTCGACCTTGTCGCCGATATGGGCATCGGCATCGGTGACATCGACCATGCATTGGTCCATACAGATATTCCCTACGATCGGACATTCCTTGCCATTGATGACCACCTTGCCCTGGCCGCACGATAGATGGCGGTCGAGGCCGTCGGCGTATCCGATAGGTATGGTAGCGATGACTGACGGCTGTGTGATCTTGCCCCGGCGCCCATAACCGATGGTGGTGCCAGAACCCCACTCCTTGATTGAAATAATTGTGGTAGATAGGGTGGCGACAACCTCGAGCGAGTCATCGATTTGCGGCACTGGGCTCACGCCATACAGGCCGATACCCAAGCGCACCATATCATAATGATGCTCGGGATAACGCATGATGCCGGCCGTGTTGAGTATGTGGCGCATGGGTCGATAGGGCAGAGCCGCCATGATTTCGGTGCTCATCAGCCGAAAAGCCTCGAGCTGGCTATGCGTGTATTCGTCCTCGTCGAGGCAGTCAGCTGTGGCGAGGTGGGAGAATATTGAGCGCACCTTCACTTCATCTTGCGCCTTGAGTGCTTCGATCAGTTCTGGTATTTGCTGCTGGGTGAATCCGAGGCGATGCATGCCCGTATCGAGCTTGATATGCACTGGATAATCCTTGATGCCGAGGCGACGGGCATTGTCGACGAGCAGGTCGAGTTCGCGTATCGAGAATACCGACGGCTCCAAGCGATTTTCAAACAGAGCCTTGTAATTTGTACCGATTGGATTCATCACTATAATCGGCATAGTGATGCCGGCACGGCGCAACTCAGCGCCCTCGTCAACTACGGCAACAGCGAGGTAAGCGGCTCCCTGGCTTTGTAGGGTCTTGGCAAGTTCGACTGCTCCCACGCCGTATCCGGCAGCCTTGACCATGGCTACCAAGCCCGTGCCGGGTTTTACCTTTGAGCGGAAATAGTTGAAATTGCGAGTGATGGCTCCAAGGTCAACCTCCATCACCGTCTCGTGGCGCGGAGCCTCGAGCAATGTCTTGATTTCTTCAAATCCGTCAGCGGCATCGCCTTTGACCAGGATTGTCTCTTCTTGGAAATCTGATATGGTGTATGTCGACAGGAAATCTTCAACCGAGGTGACCCATTGAGAGTTGGGATAATCGTATTCAGCCGGGAATCCGATTCCGATTAGTCGCTTCACGCCTTTGGCCTCGAGCACTCGGCGCAATTCATGCCAGTCGGCGCTGCCGAATGAGTGGCCCTCGCAGAGAGGAGAACCCAGAATCAGAGTGACTGGTCGCTGTGCTGGGGCGTGACGCTCGGTGAAATTGAGAGCATCGCCCACCGACCGCAGATCGTTGGTGAATCCGTCATAGACTATTAGGCAATCCTTGAGCGTCTCGCACACATCAATGCGTGGCGAGATTTTTTCGCTGAGATTGGTGACCATGGCCTCGGGAATGACATAACCGAGCACATATTGAGCTACTGCCAAAGCCATCTGCCGGTTTCCACCCTCGACATTATGGATTCGGGCATTCGGAGCTTGAGCGCGCACTGCATTCTCGATTATCGGCTGGTCGGCAGGAATGAATATGTCGGCACACTCCTTAAATAATATGGCTTTTTCCTGGGCTTTTTGTTCTAACGATTTGAAGCCCTCGGCATGCTCATCGGTGAGCGAGGTGAAGATGCCGATGGTGGGCTGGATTATTGCTTGCAGTTTTTGCATTTCGCCGAGTTGGGAGATTCCAGCCTCGATAATGGCAAGGGTAGTCTCAGGCGAGAGGCCCCAAATCGACATGGGCACGCCTATCTGGGAATTGTAGCTGCGAGGCGAACGAGCAGTGAGCCGGTCGGCGCGCACTATGCGGTAAAGCAATTCCTTGACCACAGTCTTGCCCCGGCTGCCGGTAATGCCGACAACTGGTAGGTCGGGAAACATCTCGCGCACCTTGGTGGCAATCTGCTGCAGGGCCGCAAGCACATCATCGACTACCCAGAATTGGCAGTCCTCAGGTGCGTCATCGGGTTTGCGCTCGACTACAAAATGCTTCACGCCGCGCGAGATGAGCTGTGGGATGAAGCGGTGTCCATCGTTGCCCGAGGTGCGCAGCGCGAAGAAAATGCTTTCGGCCGGGAATGTCAAGTCGCGGCTATCTGTAAGCAGTGTAGATATCAGTGTCTCGTCAGATGACTGGATTCCAATCATCTTGGCTATAGCGTAAGCAGGCAGTATCATTTCATCTGTATTAAGTGTCAAAACGTGTATCTAACAATAACACATTTCGGAGAGAATAGTTTAGATACCAGAGTCTCTTGAAAGCCGTGCTGCGCACTCATAGAAACAGGGTATCACAGTCATTAACCCCACATTTCGTGCTACCGCACTCTATGGGGGGTTAACAGACAAGTATCGTGCTACGCACTGATAAATGTAAATGTCTCAGAAATCATGGCTGCGGGCCTCGGGAGGAGAGGAATTTGGCGATGTCAGCCATGGCTGCTGCCTCGCGATCGCTGAGGCGCACTCGCGATTTCTGCGCACCGCGATACCACAGGTAGAGCGACGGGCGAGAGGTCTGTGTGGGCTTTTCGCCATATTTCTCTACAAATTCCTTGTAATGGGTGCATCGCAACAAGAAGATGTATTCGCGCGAGGTAATGAGGTATTGCTGGCGCTTGGCGAGTTCGCGGTCGTATTGCTCACGCTCATGGGGCAGGAGTGCAATGTGTGAGTTTTGTACATTGTTGTACCATCGATACAGGGCCACCTCGTCGTTGTCACCAGCCGAACTCGGCAGATGCTTGCGCGAATCCAGGTAGTGGAGCAATTCCTTGAATCTCTCCTTAAAACTTTTCTTGGCGTGAGGGTTGCCAGTGCGAGTCGAGAATTCCTCAGGGTAATCCTTATCGGCAAGCCCGATCAGGCCCCCTTCGAATTTCTGGTACGAGCGCTTGGTATCTGAGCCAATGGTGGCATGCACGCTGTTGGGATTTGTCGGGCGTCCGATTTCGGCCAGGCGCTTGGTTATCTCCTCAGACGATAGAGGCACAGGGCTCTCCTCGAGAATCTGCGCAATCAGTTCGCGTATGGTCAGCGTATTATAATCCCAATGCGACAGGCTGTAAGTCGCAGTTTTGCCAATGGGCTTGATGCGGTCTGATGAGAACAAGTGCAGTTTGAGGCTGGTGCGCGGCTTATGCGAATAGTCAGGATTGCGGCGATAGAACTCCTTGAACAGGTCTTCGAGGCCCATCGGCTGTCCCTTTTCCTCCAATATCTGATACAGCTCATGCTCAAAGTCGATGGCATTGCTCGGCAGGGTCACCATGTGCTCCTTGTCTGACTTCAGGCCGTAGAGCTGGCGCGACATGTGGCTGAGCACGCCCAGACTGTCGCGATACAATTCATGGGTCGGCGCCATCTGCTCCTGGATTACATCCTCGAGACAAATGCGGCGCGTCTGGGCCGAGCGCGAGCGGTGATGCTTGTCAATTGAGGCCAGGGCATCGGGCCAATTGATGGCTTTGCCCAGTTGGGCTGGCACGGCGAAATAGTGGTCGTGGAATCTCACAATCTCTATGCCTTGCCTCAGCCCCAATATTCCAGATATGGCGTTGAGGTTGATTTTGAGGCCGTGAGGAGTAAATTCCTCCTTGGCTATGGCATTGACAATGGCGTTGATATGCACCACTTGGCCGCTCAGCTCTTTGTATGTCTTTGAGGTTATCTTCTCGATAGTTCCTCGCAGGTCAGACGGGGTAATGAAGTCGCGCAGTATCTGGCGGATACGCTCTGATGTCACCCTGGTGGTGTCTGCTATCTGCCTGAGGTTCTTGCGTTCGACCGTGATGCCCTGATAGGCATCGTACATCGATGCTTGCCTGTCCTCGGTGTTGAGGAAGTAGAAATAGGCAATTAGGAAATACGGGTAATGGTTGAGCCTGGTACGGTCGACCAGCACAGTCTGCAGTTGTCCCGGGGTGAGGAATGGGAAGATAGCGCGAGCCGACATAGCTTCGGCTTCCTCTTTGTTGGCCTCGGCCAGCTCGAGCAGATACTGGCGGAAGTTGCGGAAATTCTTTTGTATCTCTTCAGATGTGCGCCGGCCGCACTGCGAGATATTGCAAGCCTCGACCGAGAGGCGTTGGCAAAATTCGAGCACGTTGGCGTAATTGATTTCTTCGCGGCCCAGCACATTAATGGCTCGCCGGCTCATTTGGCCCACGATTTCTGAGAATCGCTTCTCGATCACCGGTGTGAGGTTGGCCGGAATATAAGTATATAGCATTGCGTTGAGGCGAGAGTCAAATTGGCGCGTCACTTCGCGCAGGGTAGCGTTGGCGCGTTCCAAATATGCCTTCTCCTCCACGCCGGCTTTTGTCAACAACGATACGGCGCTCAATATCTCTTTGCCTAATTGCCACACCCCCTCCATCGTAGCGTACGACACAGTTTTGTCAAATTTGAATAGCTGCGAGGGGTGGCCGAGCACAGTGTTGAAAAACGCCGACGGGGTAGGGTAAATCCTCAGGAAGACGGCCCTTACCTCGGGCGCGGCGCTCTCAGCGTGCATGTGGAAAGTTTCGGCAGTCTGCGGCTGGAACGACTTAGGCACATTGTAGCTGAAGGGATAAGCCTCTTGGTCCTTATGCTTATCGCTTTTTTCTTTACGTGATGTGAGGGATTTGTTAAGTTTGGCAACGCGGTTGGCTCGATAATCCTTGATGACGCGTTCGAGTTCGAGTGTAGTTTTCTTACCGCAATTCTTAATTGATGTGATGTCGTTGGCCTCAACATAACGGATGAGGCTCACAATGTCGGTGATGCCAATAGCGCGGCAGCAATTTTTAGCGCGAGCCGACAGTGAATCAATCGTAGCGTCAAATATATGTTCAGTACTGGCCGTTGTATCCATGATTCAAGGTAGTAAATTATTCTCACAAATCTGTTCGGTAGGATGAGATTATTCAGCAAAGATACAAATTATATTGAATAAAAGAAAAGATTTGCCATTAATTTGTCATTCATATTAAATATTTAGCATAATTTAAGTAGATGTTTACTAAAAGTCTTTAATTCGCATCTTGAGAAAAATGCTCGCGATGGCGAGATTAGTTTGTATATGTCCCATAAAATTAGTAATTTTGCACCGCAAATATTGTAACTTATAAAAGCTGAATTATCTATATGAAGAAATTCCATGAATACTCAGGCCTCAACCTTTCTGACGTGAATAGGGAAGTGCTGAAGCAATGGAATGAAAGTTCGCTCTTTGAGCAGAGCCTCAAGGAGAGGGAAGGCTGCCCCTCGTTTGTGTTCTACGAAGGGCCCCCTTCGGCCAACGGCATGCCCGGCATACACCATGTGCTGGCTCGCACCATCAAGGACATCTTCTGTCGCTACAAGACCATGAAAGGATTCCACGTAAAGCGCAAAGCTGGTTGGGACACCCACGGTCTGCCCGTCGAACTGGGCGTGGAGAAGGCCCTTGGCATCACCAAGGAAGACATTGGCAAGAAGATTTCGGTCGACGAATACAACGCTGCATGCCGCCGCGAGGTCATGAAATACACCCGCGAGTGGGAAAATCTGACCAATTCGATGGGCTACTGGGTCGACATGTCTGACCCCTACATCACCTACGACAATCGTTACATCGAGAGCGTGTGGTGGCTGCTGGCCCAGATGCACAAAAAGGGTTACCTGTACAAAGGATATACCATTCAGCCGTATTCCCCGGCTGCCGGCACCGGCCTGAGTTCGCACGAACTCAACCAACCGGGCTGCTATCGTGACGTCAAGGACACCACTTGCATCGCTCAGTTTGCCATGAAGGATCCCAAGCCGTCGATGACCGGCTGGGGCAAGCCTTATTTCCTGGCTTGGACCACAACCCCTTGGACATTGCCGTCAAATACCGCACTGGCCGTGGGCCCCTCTATTAAATATAATGTGGTGCGCACTTATAATCCCTATTCAGGCAATCCTATCACTGTGATCATCGCCGATGCGCTGATGGGAAGCGTGCTTAATCCCAAAGCCAAAGACATTGCTCTGGCTGACTATAAGCCCGGCGACAAGCTGGTGCCTTATGAGGTGGTCGACAGTCTGATGGGCAGCGACCTGGTGGGCATGCACTATGAGCAGCTGATGCCTTGGGTTAATCCAGGCGAGGGCGCTTTCCGTGTAATCCCGGGCGACTTTGTCAGCACCGAAGATGGTACCGGTATCGTGCATATCGCAGGCACATTTGGCGCTGATGACTTCAGGGTGTCAAAGCAGAATGGCATTCCTCCGTTGCATCTGACCGACCTCAATGGCAACATCCGCCCGATGGTTGACCTGAAGGGCCGCTTCTACGCTATCGAGGATCTCGACCCAGAATTTGTCGAGAAGATGGTCAATGTCGAGGAATACAAGCCTTGGGCTGGCAAGTATGTCAAGAATGCTTACAATCCCGATGCCACCGAGGATACCGAGACCCTCGATGTCGAGCTGTGCATGTATCTCAAGCAGAGAGACATGGTTTTCAAGATCGAGAAGCATGTGCACAGCTATCCGCACTGCTGGCGCACCGACAAGCCCGTGCTCTATTACCCCCTCGACAGCTGGTTTATCAAGACCCCCGAGGCTCGCGAGAGCCTGATGGAACTTAATACCACTATCAATTGGAAACCGGCATCGACTGGCACTGGCCGATTTGGCAAGTGGCTTGAGAATCTGCAGGACTGGAACTTGTCGCGCAGCCGCTATTGGGGCACTCCGCTGCCCATCTGGCGCACTGAGGACGGGCAAGAAGAAATCTGCATCGACTCGGTCGAGACATTATATAAGGAAATAGACAAGGCCGTCGAGGCTGGAGTGATGGAAAAGAATCCTCTGGCCGAGGCCGGATTCGTGCCAGGCGTCTACACCAAGGAGAATTACGAGAAGATTGACCTGCATCGTCCCTACGTCGACGACATCGTGCTGGTTTCGACCTCGGGCAAGCCTATGCGCCGCGAACTCGACTTGATTGACGTGTGGTTCGACTCTGGCTCGATGCCTTACGCTCAGATCCACTATCCGTTTGAGAACAAAGAAGCATTTGACCGTGGCGACCTATATCCTGCCGACTTCATCGCCGAAGGCGTGGATCAGACTCGCGGTTGGTTCTTCACTCTGCACGCAATCGCCGGCATGGTATTCGACTCAGTGTCCTACAAGGCTGTAGTCTCCAATGGTCTGGTGCTCGACAAATTTGGCAATAAGATGTCAAAGCGTCTTGGCAACGCCGTCAATCCCTTTGAGGCAATCGAGAAATACGGCTCTGACCCATTGCGCTGGTATATGATTGCAAACTCATCGCCATGGGACAACCTGAAATTTGACGAAGCCGGTGTGCAAGAGGTAGCGCGCAAACTGTTTGCCACTCTCTACAACACATATTCATTCTTTGCCCTCTATGCCAATGTCGACGGCTTCACGGGCAAGGAGCCTCAGGTGCTGGTGAGCGAGCGTCCCGAGATTGACCGCTGGATTCTCTCGCTGCTCAATTCGCTGATTGCCGAGGTCGATGCCGACTTGGCCGACTATGAGCCAACCAAGGCCGCTCGCGCCATCAACGAGTTTGTCAACGACAATCTCTCAAACTGGTACGTGCGTCTCAACCGCAAGCGTTTCTGGGGTGGCGAGATGGACAAAGACAAACTCTCGGCTTACCAGACTCTCTACACTTGCTTGGAGACTTTGGCTCTGCTCATCGCTCCGATTTCGCCTTTCTATGCCGACCAACTCTATCAGGACCTCGAAGCTCCGAGGGTGGAAGAGACCAAGTCGGTGCACCTGGCTCACTTCCCAGTAGCTGACCAAGCACTGATCGACAAGGCCCTCGAGCAGCGCATGGCTCTGGCTCAGACTATCACTTCGCTCGTACTGTCGCTGCGCCGCAAGGCCAACCTCAAGGTGCGCCAGCCGCTGTCAGAGATCATGGTGCCAGCTGTCGACGATGAGCAGCGTCGCATGATCGAGGCAATGAAGCAGTTGATACTCACCGAGGTGAATGTCAAGGAGATGAAGATTGTAGGCAGCGATGAGGGAGTGCTTGTCAAGAAAGTCAAGCCCGACTTCAAGAAGCTTGGCCCGAAGCATGGCAAGCAGATGAAGGCTGTGGCTGCAGCCATCGCCGCTCTGACCCAGCAGCAAATCGCCCAGCTCGAGCGTGAGGGCAGCTTGGCAATAGCCTTGGCTCAAGGAGAGGCAGTGATCGATGCCGCAGATGTCGAGATTATCTCGGAGGACATCCCCGGCTGGCTCGTGGCCAACGAGGGCAATGTGACCGTAGCTCTGGATATCACCCTGACGCCCGAACTCAAGAAGGAAGGCCTGGCTCGCGACATCGTGAACCGCGTGCAGAATATGCGCAAGAGCCGCGATTACCAGATCACCGACCGCATCAACCTGATGTTTGGCCACAATCCCGAGACCGACGAGGCCATAGCCGATTTCAGCGAATACATCGCTTCGCAAGTGCTCGCCACCTCAGTGGTAGTCACAGACTTGGCTGAGCCGCAAGAAGTGCTCGATATCGATGGCGTGAAGCTCCCAGTGAGCGTCACACTCGCTTGATTCAAAAACCGCATTTCCCGGTTGGCGAGGGGAGAAGGCTCCCTTACCCCTCGCCACACCGAGAGACAGCGGTTTTTGACTATATATTGTAATACCATACCTTATTTTATAATGGGGCATTCCCCGCAAATTGATTACGCTTATGGCTGAAAAGACACGCTACACCGACGAGGAGCTGCAAGAGTTCAAGGAGCTGATTCTTGCCAAGCTCGAAAAGGCCCAGAAAGAATATGAGCGGTTGCGTGAAACCGTCAATAACGGCGACGGCAACGATGTGGCTGACACGTCACCCACATTCAAAGTGCTCGAAGAGGGCGCCGGCACTCTCGAGAAAGAGCATGCAGCCCGCATGGCCGAGCGCCAGCGCCAATTCATCCAGCATCTGCAGGCAGCGCTGGTGAGAATCGAGAACAAGACCTACGGCATCTGCCGCGTCACCGGCCAACTGATTCCCAAAGAGAGGCTGAGAGCGGTGCCCCACGCCACTCTCAGCGTCGATGCCAAAAAGAACAAATAAAAAAGCAACCTCAGATTGATGAAATTGCATCGAGGCGCAGTGGCGCTCATCATCATCTTGGTAGTAGTGGTGCTTGACCAATGGCTCAAAATCTGGGTCAAGACCCACTTCTACCTGGGTGAACACGTTGATATTCTTCCTTTTTTCCAGTTGAGATTTGTCGAGAATCCAGGCATGGCATTTGGCTGGGAACTCGGCAGCAAGCTGTTTCTCACCATATTCAGGATCATAGTAGTGATATTGCTGTCGATATATCTGTATCGATTGCGACGGGTTACGCTGGCTCCGATGGGATATGTCGTGTGCGTGGCCCTTATCATAGCTGGGGCGGCAGGCAACATATTCGACTGCGTGTTCTACGGCGAGATTTTCACCGACCCATACCCCCCGAGGATAGCGCATTTCGTGCCGTGGGGAGAGGGATATGCTCCGCTATTCCATGGCAAGGTGGTGGATATGCTGTATTTCCCCCTGTTCGCCTTCCAGTGGCCTGATTGGATGCCATGGGTCGGCGGCAAGGTTTTCTCATTCTTCGACCCGGTGTTTAATCTGGCCGATGCGGCCATTTCGGTTGGCATGATCGTGTTGCTATTGTTCTATTCGCGCTATGTGATGGTGAGCAGCAATGCTGATGTTGAAAAAATCCATGCTCGGCATGATGAAAAAGAAAAAGACGATAAAGAAGCATAATTCCCTGACGCCGAGCGGTCACTACGCTCGGCGCTTGCGGTTTTGCGCCATCGCTGTGATGCTCCTGTGCTTGGCATCATGCAATGGCATACCGAGCTATGTGGTAGGACCGAAGAAGATGTCGGAGGTTCTGGCCGATATGCACACGGCCGAGGCTGTGATCGATATGCGCCACAACCAATATCCCAACGATTCGACCAAGATGGCGCTCAAGCGGTCGGTGTTTGAGGCCAACGGCATCACGCAGCAGGATTTCGACACCTCGCTTGTGTGGTATGCCCATCACATGGACAAATACATCGACCTGTATCAGCGCACGATCGAGATTCTCGAAAAGCGCAGCGCGCAGGCTGGCAGCTTGGCTATGGCTGTGTCGATGTCGATGGCTGGCGACTCGGTCAACGTGTGGGGCGCCTCGCCTTTTATACTGCTCACCGATAAGTTGCCGTCAAGAATGGTGACATTTGACATATCTGCTGATGAGAACTGGGAGCCGGGCGATTCGTATGTTTGGCGAATCAAGCTGATTGATGGCGAGGGGTCGAATGTCAATTGGAACATTACTGCCAATTACGCCGACAGCATTGTCGAGTTTATTAGCCTCAACACTACGATGCAGGGGTGGAATGAAATCACATTCATCTCCGACAGCACAAAGCAGATGCAACGTCTGCGCGGAGCATTCGAGGCTACCAACGACAACAAGCCGATGCTCTGGGTCGACAGCATACAGCTGCTGCGCAAGCGCATCAACCCCCAGACCTATCGCCTCCGCCATCGCCAACGTGCCTATCCCGACCTCTCCACCTATTGATATGTCCCAGATCCCCTATAAAAAAGTATTGGCCCACCGTATAATTTACGGAGGCAAAACCTATCCCATGTCCATAGCCGAGATTTCTGATGAGGGCAAGGAGGTTTCCATCACCCCCTACACCCAGGAAACCCCTAATACCGCCTTTATAAACGGAGCCATCGAAATCCAGAGAGATTCCGATGGCAAAATTATAATAATGAAAAATGAAGAATGAAAAATGAAAAATACCATCCGGAT
>JAJBUH010000059.1 GCA_020860445.1 Bacteroidales bacterium
CCGCTGCGCCATGATCTTTGGCTAAGCCTCAGCCACGGACTTTTGCGCATGAGCCTAAATAATCTGTGTAAATCTGTGAAAATCTGTGGTTCCTTCTTATAATTTATTTCAGTGGCATTTATTTCTAATCAATGTTGGGGCGGAGGTGGCCGTCGAGGAAGCGGAGGATGCGGTGGGTGAGGCGAGCCTGCGATTCGTTGTGGGTGACCATCACGATGGTGCGGCCATCGTCTTGGTTTAGGCTCTGCAGTAGGCGCATGATGTCGGCACCCATCTGGCTGTCGAGGTTGCCGGTGGGTTCGTCGGCGAGGAGGATGCGCGGATTGCCCACGATGGCGCGGGCTATCGCCACGCGTTGGCACTGCCCGCCCGACAATTGGCCGGGGCGATGCTTTAGGCGATGCGAGAGTTCTACGCGGTCGAGCACCTCCTCTACGCGGCGGCGCCGCTCGCGGGCGGAGAGGTCGTCGCGATAGGTGAGAGGGAGCTCTACATTGTCCCTGACTGACAGAGAGGGGATTAGATGAAAACTTTGGAACACAAAGCCGATGTGCTCGTTGCGGAATCGAGCACGCTGCTTGTTGGTGAGGCGTGTGATGTCGGTGTCGGCGATGGCGATATGGCCCTCGGTGGGATTGTCAAGGAGGCCGATGAGGTTGAGCAGGGTGGACTTGCCGCAGCCCGATGGACCCATCACGCTGACAAACTCTCCCTCGTCGACCCCGAAGCTCACCCTGTCGAGGGCGCGGGTTTCGATTTCAGATGTGCGGAATATTTTGGTGACACCGCTGAGATTGATCATATTCATGTTGGTTTTTGGTCTTTGGTGTTTGGCTTTTGGAAAACGAAAGATGTATTATTCATTTTTCGTTTTTCATTATTCATTTCAAAAGCCGTGCCAAAATCATAAACCATTGATTAGCAACAATGTAACGAATTGTCTCGCTGTCCGAAATCGGACACATGTGTATGATTGTAACAAAGAATTCATTAATAAGAAGAAACCACAGATTTACACAGATTCTTGATGGGTAATTTTTTTCCCAACCCAAATCTGTGTAAATCTGTGTAAATCTGTGGTTCCTTCTTCGATTGAGAAGATTCTGTGGTTAGAGGCAATCCTGGAGGATTTGGCGGATGTCGGCCTCGGTGAGGGGGTAGAAGTTGTTGGGGTTATCGAGGCCCTCATTGTCGGCGATGTGCTTGGCAATCTCATCGAGGCGGCTGCCATCGATTCCCACCTCGCGCAGCGTCATCGGCATGTGCATCGTGTCGCGGAAGAAATCATACGTCATGGCGATGGCGCGATTGGCAATCTCGTAAGCCGAGAGTTCAGAAGAGATGCCCAGCACCTGCGTGCCATACTCTACGAAACGCTCGACTGTGCGGTCGCAGAGTATGAATTTCATCCAGCGCGGCGTGATGATGGCCAGGCCCTCGCCGTGGGTGATGTCGTAGTATGCCGAGAGGGCGTGCTCGATGCCGTGCATCGGCCAACCGCTCTGTCCGGCTCCGAGGTTGGTGATGCCGTTGCAAGCAAAAGCGGCAGCCAGCATTATCTCGGCACGAGCCTCGTAGTCGTCAGGTTTTGCCAAAGCCACTGGGCCCCAGAGCATCAGGGTCTTCATCAGCGTCTCGCCATAGCCGTCGGCCACGCTGTTGTGGGGACTGACAAAGAATTGCTCCATGCAGTGGTTGATGGCGTCGGCTACGCCAGCGGCAGTGTGCTTGGGGTTGACGCTCTCGGTGTAGGTCGGGTCCAGGAATGATACGCGAGGATAGAGCAGCGGGTCGATGTAGCCGATCTTGTCGTTGGTGGCTGTGCGTGATATCACGCAGGCGGCATCGTATTCGCTGCCGGTGGCGGCGAGGGTCATCACATCGATGATGGGGAGGGCAGCTTGCGCTTTGACCTTGCCGGTGATTAGGTCCCAGGGGTCGCCATCGTATTTGGCGCTGGCGGCGATGGCCTTTGAGCAGTCGAGCACCGAACCGCCGCCTACGGCGAGGATCACCTCGATGCCCTCGGTCTTGCAGATTTTTACACCATCGAGCACCGAGGGGTCGTATTTGGGATTGGGAGCGATGTCGGCGAGCTCGTGGACATCAAATCCGGCGAGCAATTCTTTTACCTTATCATATAGGCCGCTGCGCTTGATGCTGCCTCCGCCGTAGGCGAGGAGCACTTTGTGGCCGTATTTGCTGAGCTGAGCGGGGAGCTGCGAGATTACGCCATGGCCGAAAATCATGCGGGTGGGCGTGCAATAGCTGAAATTGAGCATGGGAGTTATGAGTTATGAGTTATGAATTGGGCGCATCGAGAATTCTCGAGAATTTTCGAGAGGTTTCGAGAATTTTCGAAAGTTATCGAGAGGTTTCGAGAATTTTCGAGGCGCCTTGGAGAATGGATTATTTTAGAGTTGAGTAAAATTCGTCATCGACGGGCTCGAGCCATTCGTTGCTGGCATTTTCGCCGGGGACCTCCATGGCGAGGTGGGAGAACCAGCTGCCGGGAGCAGCGCCGTGCCAGTGCTTGACCTCGGCGGGGATGTATACGCTGTCGCCGGGCTTCAGCTCAATCGGGTCTTTGCCCCATTCCTGGTAGTAGCCGCGACCGCCAACGCAGATCAGGGTCTGTCCACCGCCCTTGGTAGCGTGGTGAATGTGCCAGTTGTTGCGACAGCCTGGCTCAAAGGTGACATTGAATACGCCTACTCCCTCGGTGACTACTGGAGCGAGATAGCTCTGGCCCACAAAGAACTGGCCGTAGGGGTTGGGTTCGCCGACGGGGAAGAGTAACGACTGAGCATAAGCATCGAGGGTGGCTGGGATAACTGCTGAGTCATCGGCCCATACCTCCTTGGCCATGCGGAATGCGGCCCAAGCTTTGGGCCAACCGGCGTAGAAGGCGGCGTGGGTGAGGATTTCGGCTATCTCCTGCTTGGTGATGCCATTGGCCTTGGCCGATTCAAGGTGGAATTTGAATGAGGAATCGGTGAGCCCTTGCGACATCAGGGCCACGACGGTGACAAGCGAACGGTCGCGCAGCGACAACAGGTCGTTGCGCCCCCACACCTCGCCGAAGAGAATGTCATCGTTGAGGTGGGCAAACTCTGGGGCGAACTCGCCCAGGGCTTGGCGCCCAGCGGTCTGGGTGATTTTTACTGGATTCTGTGACATAACAGCAAATGATAAAGTCAATAACAATGCGGTTGCGATAGATCTCATGATATTTGTGTTGATGTTGCAAAGTTACTGCCGTTTTTCCAAATTCCCATTGCTGACAGGCTCAAAAATTCTTGTGGTGAGGTCTAAATCCCAGCTCTCTCGCTCATCAACCTCCAAACCTCTGCTGATGTCCCCTGCAGAGAATAAATTGTGGGAGGGGGAGTGGAAAATTAAAATTTGGAAAAACATGATTAAATTATAATTAATAAATTTTAACTAAATGGAAAATGAGAGTAACTACTCAGCGATTCTAAGGAAACTCAATGATTCCTTACATCCTACATGGT
>JAJBUH010000177.1 GCA_020860445.1 Bacteroidales bacterium
TCTTGGCGCTCTCGCCTCGAATTGGAGAGAATTTTAAAATTTACCGAAGTATTGAAGGACTATACTATGCACAAAAACGACATTTTCATTGTGCAGAGCGGACAACTGGGCGAGTTCCACGGCATGAGTGATGATGTGCAATTTTTCATCATATTTGTGCACAACGAATTTTGCGAGCCACTGACCCAGGCCACTAATAGCTCTAAGGTGCGGGACCTGATGTTCCGTGGCCCTTACCATTCGTGCTCGGCCGAGAATATGGAGGAGATCTACACTGTCTACAAATACATCCTCAATAAGATACGAGGCAATTACCGTTACAAGGAGGATGTCATCAAGGGATATCTCCACGCCATGCTCCACAATATCTATTCTTGGTCGGCTCAGGAAGAAGAGCAAGAGCAGAAAATGGTAAAGTCGAACACTGACGAGGATAATGAGGGCACCAAGCGCCACATGGAGCTATACAACCGATTCATCGAATTGGTGCAGAAGCATTTTGCGCAGGAGCACAAGATCGGTTTCTACGCCGATAAGCTGTGCATCACCCCTAAATACATGTCGCAAATCATCTACAAGGTGAGCGGCCGATTCGCCAAGGATTTCATCCGCGACAGTCTTGTCATCGAGGCCAAGGTGCTACTAAAAAGCGGCATGCCCATACAGGATGTCGCTTACGAGTTGAATTTCAATAGTCCCACTTTCTTCAGCCGTTTCTTCAAAGAAGCCACCGGCTCTACGCCGTTTGATTACCAAAACGATCGTTAGTCGATTAGCGTGATCTTACAACGCAAGTGGTCGACATCCCATTTGAAGAGGTGATATTCAAGGTCACAGGGCCCGGCTCTTGAGTGGAGCGTAGGATTACGGTGGCGCGCCCTTGGTACAGGCTGCGCTGATTGCCGGTGGTGAGTTCGTTGCTTGTCATATCGCCGTTGATGACGCCTACGATTTCGGCTGGGCCCTCCACATTGAAAGTAAGGAGGTCTTTGGCATCAGGCACGCAGCGTCCCTTTTTGTCAGCAGCAAAGATATTGATATGTTGCAAATCGATGCCATCAGCTTGCCAATTCGCATTGTCGGCCTTAGCAATCAATTTGCTTGCCGGGCCAGAGGTCTCAATCTTGTGAGTGGCTACGGCTTGGCCATTATTAAAGGCTATAGCCTCGAGCGAGCCAGGAGCGTATGGGACGGCATCCCATTGTATGCGGTTGCGCTTTTTGGGATTGGATATTTCGTTGGGCTTTCTGCCAAGAGATTTGCCGTTAAGGAGCAACTCCACCTCGTCGGCGTTGGTATAGGTATAGAACGTAAGGGAGGCTCCTGGCTTGCGATTCCAATGGTCGCTCAGACGCTTGGTTCCCACCTTGACATCGTTCCACTCAGTGTCATCGTCGCTGTCGACTATGCCAATATGCACTATCGGTTGTTCGGGCTGAAAGATGCTCTTGAGGAAATAGGCCGTTGGCTTGGGCTGCAGCGAGATGTCAAACACTCCTTGCACCCAGCCCTTGGCTGGCCACCCCAAGGATTCCCCAAGATAATCGATCATGCCCCAATAGGCAAGTCCTACCACACGGTCTAAGTCCATTTCATAGAAATTTGGGCCCATAGCCGAGGTATTGGCTTCGCTCTGATAAAAAATCATCCAAGGGAAGCGTCGACTATCACCGGGGAAATACATATATCGATAGTTGTAGGCTGCAATATCAGTCTGCAGCGCCAAGGGAGCTGGCAATGAATCAGTCGAGAGGTCGCGGCCTCGCGGATGCATGGCTACAGTCACCGGGCGCGTGGTGTCAAAGCGCTCAAGCAAGGTCTTTTGCAGCTTGTAGGGAGTCACACCCCAATCGCCGTAAGGCAGATTGGGGAGCAATTGCAGTTCGTTGCCCAAGCTCCACATCACCACCGATGGATGATTGCGGTCGCGCTTTATCCATTCCGGCACATCGTGGGGCCATAGCTCCATCCAATCGCGCCGACCTCCGGCATACTGTTTCAGCCATTTGTCATAGAGCTCATCCACTACCAGGATACCGTTTCGATCGCAGAGGTTGAGAAACTCTTCGCTATAGGGATTATGGGAGGTGCGTATATGGTTGAAACCAAATTCTTTGAGCAATTGTATGCGCTTTTCCATAGCTCGGGGATAGGCTGCTGCGCCCAATGCTCCGAGAGTATGATGGTTGGCAATGCCTTTGAGCAAGAGTTTTTTTCCATTGAGCTTAAATCCAAATTCAGGCGAGTATTCGATTTGGCGTACTCCAAATTCTGTGCTTGCCTCATCAACCGCGCTGCCATCATCGGAGAGGAGCTGCATGCTGAGTCGATACAGGTGGGGCGTATCACAATCCCACAGACGCGGATTGTCAATCGTCACGGTATCGACTATGTATTCGCGAGTCTTCTGCCGGCGGTCGAATGGGAGCTTTTCTTGGCCCTGAAATACTACGCGCCCGTCAGCATCGACTATGCTGGTGCTTACGCTTAAGGCTTCGCCCTTGTAGCGCCCAGCGTGTATCTCGGCTTGTATTACAGCCATGGCTTGGGTAGATGAGACCTCTGGAGTAGTGACATAGAGAGGATGACGCACGAAATACATGTCGCGGTCGGTGACCACCAGATTGACATCGCGATAGAGGCCACCGCCGGTGTACCAACGTGAGTTTTCCGGGCTTCCCGTATCGGCTCGGACAGCGATAATGTTTGGTTCTGCGTAGCGCAGACGATCGGTGATGTCGAGCTCAAAGCCCAGATAACCGTAATCAGTGCCGCCAATCAGTTCGCCATTGAAATAGACATCGCCGGTGAGCATGATACCCTCGAAATCGAGCAGCACTCTGCGGCCTTTCCAAGTGGGATCAGCCACCAGGGCTCGCCTATACCAACCGCAGCCCAATTCCTTGAAAGCGCGAGCGCTCAGGCGCGAACTCACATTGGCCACCGGATTATCCTTATCGGCATTTTCATCGGCTGAGGGCTCTACCCAGGGCTGAGAGATTTGGTAGTCGTGGGGCAAATTCACCGACGCCCATTCGCTGTCGTCAAAGGATACGGCTTCAGCTCCCGGCTGGTCGCCGTAGGCGAATTTCCAGCCGAAATTAAGATTCTCTTTTGTCCTTACATCGGCAGCTATGGTGCTATCGCAGAGGCCTATTATGGACAAAACAAAGAGGAATTTTATTAATCTCGAATTCATGGCACAGATTTGGGAGTATTCAAGAAATTCTATTACAAATTAGCCAGGGTAATCTCGATGTCATAAACATAGATGCCACCTCCCTCGGGATGGAAGATGAGATCAACGGGGTCTTTCACCTCGTCCTTCACCTTCCAGACATTAGTTACCTTGCCGCTGCTTGGCACTCCGCCGCTCACGAGCTCAAGATACTGCATGCTGTCGGTTGTGAGACCGCGCTCGCCTTTGGCTGAGCGTGTGGTGATGGCTACGGTTTGTCCGGCAGCCACTTTGGGGATGACCATCGAGATATTGTCATTGTAGAGACACACAAATTTATTGGGATTCAATATCATGCGATTGCCAGTAGGGCATTTGAAATATAGCCCCTCGGTCTCTTTGACAGTCTTGCCTTGATGAGTTAGCTCTTGCAACTCGCGCAGAGGGGTCAAAAGACGATAACCCAGGCTCTTGAATTCCTCCCATTGCTCATCGGCTGAGAGTAAAGCTTCGGTCTCCTCTGTCCATTGGCCTCCAAAATGCCATTGGCGCTCGGCGTCAACGCTTATTCCATCGGTGATCGAGGCTTTCTTGGGTTTTTCGGCTGCAATAGCCTTGCCATTGACCAGATTAAGCTCTACAAGCTTGTTGTACATAGCCTTGCCTACATACTCGGTCCAAGGCCCATCGAAATGCAGCGCATCTCCCCTAAGGCCGGCATCGCTCAGGTCAATGGCATAGACATTTGGCAGCTCGCTTGCCACTCTCATCTGGGCTGCCTCAACCTCTGCGCTGTATTGCTTAGAGTCGTGAGGCACGGTGCCAAAGATGAAGGGAAGCGTCTTGTCGGCCTCATCGCCTGTCACTGCGTAGATTTGACCACGCATATAGGTGATCATATCTTTGAAGTTCTGGTAATAGTCGCTGCTCTTGTGACGGTCGCTCTCGCCTTGATGCCACATGATGGCTTTCACGTCGTAGCCTCCGGGGAGCTTCGACAAGGTGGTGTTGGCGCACTCGGCAAATCCCTGGGTCAGGGCCAGGGTCAGGGATTTGCCCTCGTCAATATTACCACGGTAAGCTTTGTTGGCTGCTATCCATTCTGGGTTGGCGTACCAAATTGGCAAATGCGCATGAGTGGCTCCCGGTGTAATCGATGTACCGCCATAGGCGCATTTTATGGCATAGAAATCCTGATCTGAGGCTTGGTCGATATAGTAGTTGGTGATATCGCAAAAGGCAAATCGTTTGCCAAATTTGAAATCAGAGAATGTGCCATCACACTCTGAGGTCACATTGGCGTAGCGCAGATGCTTGTAGCCATTGTTGAGATATGATGGGAGAAACTCTATGGTCTCTCGGCCGTCGGCATTGGATTGGCCAGCGGTAATGTACACGCTTGCCGGAGTTGCGGCCGTGGCAGCAAAAGCGCTAACGACTGCGGCGCATTGGAGGAGAAGGTATTTTTGAATTTTCATGATTTGATGATTTATGGAATTGACATTGCAAAATTACAATTAAAATTTTTGATTTTATCAGTCAAAATGTCCAATCTGGTGTGTATTTTTATTCATTGAGACAGTTTTGACGGTTTTTTACTGATGGAATGAACAATTATTCGAGGCCGAGCCAACGGATTCTTTGTAACTTTGTGCGTCGAAAAATTCTTAACCCGCTTACCAATGAAAAAAGTCGTATTGTTGATTTTTGCTGTTTTTGTCACAGTCTGCTCCTTAGAGACTGTGGCGCAATCAAGAGTAGTCGAGTTTGACTCGCCTAAGATGAAGGTGTTTCTGCCGCCGGCAAACATGACCAATGGCCGCGCCATTGTGGCATGTCCCGGCGGTGGGTACACCCATTTGGCCCAGAATCATGAGGGATACTACTGGGCTCCCTACTTCAATAGTATGGGATATGCCTACGCTGTGGTGGAATACCGATTCCCCGAAGGCAATCGCGACATACCTATGGATGATGTTAAATGCTGCTTTAAGGCATTTGCCGACAGCGCCGAGGTGTGGAAGATTAATCCTGACCAGGTGGGCATCATGGGTTCCTCGGCTGGCGGCCACTTAGCCTCAGCGATTGCTACCCATCCCACGACCGACTGCAAGCCGGCCTTCCAGATTCTCTTTTATCCCGTAATCTCGCTTGAGAAAGACATCACCCATGGGGCACGCGCCGAGGCTTCCTGGGTGAGAATCCCTCGGATGAATTGGTGCGCGAATGGTCGTCAGACCAAAAAGTCGGTGCCGACACTCCTCCGGCCTTCTTGGCTTTGTGCAGCGATGACAAGGTGGTGAAGCCCATCAACAGCATCCTTTATTATAATGCCTTGGTGGATGCTGGAGTGCCGGTGGCAATGTTTGTGTACCCAACCGGAGGCCATGGCTGGGGCTACCGCTCTAAATTCAAGCAACACGATATGATGATCGACGAGCTTACCGCTTGGCTCAAGAATCTTAAATTTAATTCCTCCGACAAAGAATAAACTCCGACAAAGAATAAACTCCGACAAAGAATAAAATATCATGAAACGATTTGCGTTTAAAATGTATCTCAAGCCTGGATGCGAGGTGGAATATGAGAAGCGTCACGCTCAATTGTGGCCTGAGCTCAAGAAGCAACTCTCCGACGCTGGGGTGCGCAACTATTCTATCTACTGGGACAAGGACACCAATATCCTATTTGGCTATCAAGAGGTAGAGGGAGAGTCAAACTCACAGGATGCCGAGGCTGCCGATGAGGTGACTCACAAATGGTGGGACTTCATGGCCGATATCATGGAGGTGAATCCCGACAACTCGCCAGTGACTGTGCCTATCCAAGAAGTTTTTCATCTCGATTAATCCATGCAGCGCATTATGAAAAAGATAGCAACCATTCTACCCATGGGGTTGATAGGCTTAGCGGCGATAGCCCAATCTAATTACGATTTCTCAAAAATCCAGATGGAGGAGCTCGGGCGCGGCGTTGTAGCTGTGCGTGAAAGCCCAGAGAGGGTAGTGGTATCATGGCGCTACCTCACCCAAGATCCCGAGAATCAGCAATTCGACCTCTATCGCGATGGGCAGAAAATCAATAAAAAGCCCATCAGCGATGTTACATTCTATGTTGACGAGTATGCTGGTACCTCGTCGGCACAATATGAGGTGAGGGCAGCTTCGGGCTCAATCCACGGCTCTTATCTGCTGCCCCAAGATGCGCCTATCGGCTATATCAACATTCCATTGAATGTGCCCGACCGCATGGTTGACGAGTTTGGCAAAGAATACACCTACAATGCCAATGATGTATCGATCGGCGATGTTGATGGCGATGGCCAGTATGAGATTATTTTGAAATGGGATCCCAGCAACTCGCGCGACAACTCGCAAGACGGCCTCACCGGCACTACCTTGGTAGATTGCTACAAGCTCGATGGCACCCAATTGTGGCGCATCGACCTGGGCATCAATATTCGCTCAGGAGCCCATTACACCCAGATGATGGTCTATGACTTGGATGGCGATGGAAAGGCTGAGGTGGTGTTGAAGACTGCCGATGGCACAATTGATGGCACTGGCCGCTTGCTTGGCGACCGCAAGGCTGATTACCGCAATCTCAAAGGCCGCATTTTCTGGGGCCCGGAATATCTCACCATTTTCAATGGAGCCACTGGCAAAGCTATGAAGTCAGTCGCCTATACCCCTCCGCGCGGCGATATGGGTGCCTGGGGGGGGATAATTACGCCAATCGTTGCGACCGCTTCTTGGCTGCCATTGCCTATCTTGACGGAGTGCATCCATCGGTGGTGATGGGCCGAGGATATTATACCCGCTCGGTACTTGCTGCCTACGACTGGGATGGGCAGGATCTGAAGCAGAGATGGGTCTTCGACACCGATACTCCTGGCAACAAAGCATATGCTGGTCAAGGCAATCATAATCTGCGCGTAGCTGATGTGGATGGTGATGGCTGCGATGAAATCATCTATGGGCAGATGGCTGTCAACAACGATGGCACCGGCCTTTATTCCACCGGCATGGAGCATGGCGATGCCATACATCTCCTATCCGACATCAACAACGAGAAATATTATGTGTGGGGTTGTCACGAAAACAAAAAGGATGGCACCTCGCTGCGCGAGGCTGCTACCGGCAAGGTAATCCTCCAATACACCAGCGACAAGGATATAGGTCGCTGCATGGCAGCCGACATCGACCCTACGCATCCCGGCGTGGAGCTCTGGTCGCCCAACACTGGGGGCGTGCTATCGTTTGAGGGCCAAGTGATTGTGCCTCAAAAAGATTTCATCAGTGAGATTGAGTGCAATGTCCCGGCTAATTTCTCTGTGCTGTGGGATGGCGATCTGCTGTATGAGATACTCGATGGAAATGTAATCAGCAAATATGATTGGAAGAATAAGAAGCTTGATGAACTTGTAAAATTTGATGACTGTATGTGGAACAATGGCACCAAACGCAACCCTTCGCTCCAAGGCGACATCATTGGCGATTGGCGCGAGGAGGTGATAATGCGTACCAAGGATAATTCGGCCCTGCGTATCTATGTCACTACGATTCCTACTGATTATCGATTCCACACCTTCCTTCAGGACCCAGCTTATCGTGTGAGCATTGCCAACCAGAATGTGGCGTACAACCAGCCAGCCGAACCAGGCTTCTATTTCGGAGCTGACCTTAAGGGCAAAAAATTCCGCGGAACAAAAATAAAGTAATTCTATGGCCTCCACAAAGAAGATATATCCCATAGCGCTGCTGGCCTTGGCATTAGCGGCTTGCAACAAGGGCGAAACGACCGAAGAGTCGGAGATTAGTGATTCTAAAACTCCGCTCCATTTGCTGCGACCTGACTACGCTACTCCTTACGGACAGCTGTCGGCAGATTCAGTCAAAGCCGATATGGATCGAGTATTTGCCTATATCGATGCAGCCACTCCAGCCAATATGACCGATGGAAAGGTGAATCAGGGCACTTATAGGCTTACCAGCTACGAATGGGGCGTGATGTATGATGCCCTGCTCGACGCAGCCAAGATTACTGGCGACACCCGCTATTCTGACTATGTAAGCGACCGAATCAGGTTTCTTGCCACAGAGGCCGATCGCTATTCCGGGAATCTGGAAGAGGATGGCCAGATGCGGCAAGTAAAGCAGCCCCTTACTCTCGACGATGCTGGTGCCATGTCGGGGGCTTGGATGCGCGCTGCAATGGCTGATTCCTCGCTCGCCATAGAGCCCTATATTGAGCAATACTGGAAAATTGTCGAGGAGACCCCTGTGCATCTTTCCGATGGCACCATAGCCCGCAATCGCCCACATTACAATGCGGTATGGCTCGATGATATGTTTATGGCGTTGCCATCAATGGCCACGCGCAGCGTGTATGCCTCTGATTCCAAACAGCTTGACGATGCGGCCACGATTGCCACTGGATTCATCAAGCGCATGTGGATGCCCGAAAAGAAGATATTTCGCCATGGATATGTCGAGGGAGCTCAAAGCCAACCAGCGATGGCATGGAGTAGAGCCAACGGGTGGGCCATTCTCACTCTCAGCCAATTGTTGGATTATCTTTCCGAAAATCATCCTCGGCGCGACGAAATTATGGATGTATATCGCAAGCATGCCGAGGGGCTGGCGCAATTGCAAGACATCGATGGCTTCTGGCATCAGCTGCTCGACCGACCGGAAACTTACAACGAAACATCGGCTACAGCAATTTTCGCTTATGCTATCGCGCATGGAGTCAACGAAGGATGGCTCGACCCTGTCACTTTTGGTCCGGTGGCTCAGTTGGCATGGGAGGCAGTAGCGTCTAAAATTAATGCAAAGGGAGAAGTGGAGGGTGTGTGCGTAGGCACCGGAATGGGATTCGATCCTGCCTATTATGCCTATAGGCCAGTAAGCGTAAAGGCGGCTCACGGCTATGGCCCTACCATGTGGGCTGGAGCGGAGATGATCAGGCTATTAAAGACTTACTATCCATATCTCAACGATAGCGCCATCCATTATTACAAGACTGACCCCGAGGCCACAGTGCCCATATTCAGCCTCGACGAAAATGGCAAAGCTATGGAAGTGCTGCATTGACTTACTCTTAAGCAACTATGAAAAAATTAGTGGTTTTTTTAGATACGATCCTCTGGATGCTTTCCGCAATGGCTCAAACCGATGCTTACCTTAAGCTCTATGACCATCACGGAAAGCATCCTCGGATTGAATCCATTACTTATCCCGGCGTTGCGAATACCATAGATATGTACAACAGCCTCTACGGCCACGGGGCTGTGATTGAAAATCCGTGGGTCGCTTATCGTGTCTACATGGATAATCGTCAAAGCCTTGACTTGTATGTGAAGCAGACTCCACGACTTGAACTCGAAGAGACTGGTTTTTACACCACTCCACAACAAATGGATGCTGGCTATGGGTGCGATGTGCTGTGGGCCGGAAAGTCGGTGGGCGCTGGTTCTTTCCGAGGTTGGCAGATGGGTAATCCAGTCACGATTGATACCGTTGCCTCGCGCACCCAGAGTATAATTGATTCTTGCACCGTGGAAGTGATTGATAGAGACTGGATTTATAATGGCCATCCCATCCAAATGACCCAACGATACAGAGTCAGCCCCGAGCGGCGCGACTTGTGGGTAGAAATCAGCCTGAAGGGAAATCTGCCCAGCGATATCTTCTGCACTGGCATACAGAAACTTGAGCTCGACAACCGAGGCTTTGTGCGTCAGGCTGGCGTAGCTGCCTCTTGGGGCAGCAATGTACCCGACAAAACGTTGCCAGACCTTGTTGAGGTGGTGGGGCTTGGTGTGGTGGTCAATCCCGAAAATGTTGCCTCGGTGGCGGAAGACGATCTCAACTATCTGATCTTTCTCCAGCCCGACCCTCATGGGATTATCCGCTACCGTGTCATTTCTTGCGGCGCACGCGAGAGAGATGGGTTTACAAATTCAGAAGAATGGTTTGAATACATTTCTAACTTGAAATAATATCACAGGAAACAATGGAAAAGGAAGTATCTGAAGATTATACTCTTGCGCAGGCTATAAAGGAGGCTCAACGCTGTCTCCACTGCAAAGTGCCAGGGTGCAAAAAAAGGATGCCCAATCAGTAATGACATCCCCGATTGGATTGCGGAATTGTCGAAAGCAAATTTCGGCAATGCTATGAGCATAATCAATGCCAAGAGCAATCTGCCAGCCGTATGCAGCCGAGTATGCGGCCATGAGCGGCAGTGCGAAGGCAGTTGCGTGCTCGCTAAGAAAGGGGAAGCAATCCACATCGGGAGACTGGAAAAATTCGTTAGCGACTTTGACAGCGAGGCAGGATGGCGCCATGAAGCAATCCCGGAAAAAAGCAGGGGACGAGTGGCTGTGATTGGCAGCGGACCAGCTGGACTGACAATAGCCGGCGACCTGTCGCGTCAAGGTTTTGCAGTAGAGATCTTTGAGATGGAGGCTGAGGCTGGGGGCGTGCTGATGTATGGCATTCCGGAATACCGATTGCCCAAGGAAGTGGTGCGCCGGGAAATAAAGAAGATTGAACGCTTGGGTGTGACTTTTCACCTCAACTCAACGGCTGGAAAGGATTTCACGGTCGACGATCTTTTCGCGCAAGGATTTGATGCCATCTTTATGGGCACAGGCACCGGGATGCCAAAGCGTCTTGACATCCCTGGCATTGACCATCCCGGGGTGCGGCAAGGCATACGCTTCCTGCGCCGGGTTGGCCTTTACGAGAGTGGCAGCATGAGCCGCGATGAGGTGATGGTTGCAGAGGGGGGATAAGGTAGCTGTGATCGGGTGTGGCAACACTGCCATCGATGCTGCGCGCACTGCGCTGCGCATGGGAGCCGCTGAGGTATCGATAATCTATCATCGCACCATCGACAAGATGGCTGCTCTCCGCGCTGAATACGATGAAGCAGTGAAGGAGGGAGTTAAATTCCTATGGAATAGTTCTGTTACTAATATCGTAGGCGGGGAAGGGGTGCGGTTGAAATCCGTAACAGTGACTTCGGGCGACAACTCCTATGAAATGCCTCTGGATCGTCTGATTTTGGCGGTAGGCTCAGTTCCGGCTTCTCGAATCGTCTCCACAACTAAGGGGATTGATGTGGATGCGAAAGGGTATGTCCTTACTCGTGAGAATCCTTATGGCATGACTACTCGCAAAGGCGTATTTGCCGGTGGCGACGTCACCAACCGTCCGGCCACAGTGGTGCACGCGATGCATGATGCCAAACTTGTAGCCGAAGGCATCGCCAAATACATCGATGCTGTAAAGCTCATGGAGTCAATTCAATAGGAAAGCATAGAGCATCGTTTCCATATAAGAAAGCCTCTGCCAGCGGTAACAAATTTGTTACCACTGCCAGAGACTTTAAGAACGATCGCTAACGGGTGCGCTTGAAGTTGCGAGTGAAATAGGGCAGAGCGTTGTAGAGGGCCGAGTGCCAATATTCCCAAGTGTGTCCGCCATCGCTATTCGCTTCATATTCTCTATCTGGTTGATTGGTTTTTCTCTATTATTAATGGGTCTTTCTCTATCCGGTTGATTCTTTACTCTATCTGGTTGATTGGTTTTCTCTATATGGTTGATTGCTTTTCTCTATATGGTTGATTGCTTTCAATGCACAAAGTTATTACATTTCTCCCAATTCTCCCCTATCCTATCTTCTCCAATTCTGTACTTTTATTCCCAAAAGCGTAGGATTGTACCCCAATAGTCCACTTATAAATATCGTCTCACATTTAAACCCACATATAAATCCATTGCAATTTAGACTGTAAGCCATCTAATTTAGAATCATAGTCTAATTTACAGTGCAACGGAAGGATTGCAGTGCAACCTAAAATGTTGGTGATATTTTCACCACTATTTATGACCAATTTAGGTGTAGTTGAAGATCTATCAGTTCTTCAACAAGGGATGATTATAGTTTACTATCCACGAGCCATTTTTTTTGGCGCCAGTTCGTGAAATAATTCGTTGTTCTGCTAATCCCTTTATGTGATCTCTGATGGTAGATCTATCTTTTTCAAGGGTTTCAGCCAGAATTGTAACTGTTACCTTTGAATTATTCGCCATCATCTTTATAATCTCGATGTCTAAGGGATTTATATGTGGTTTTGTATGTGGATTTATATGTGGATCGATATTTATATGTGGATTTATATGTTGATTTATATGTGGGTTATTATTTGTATGTGGATTGCTGGCATGCAATTCTGCCCCCAACTCGTCGAGGGCCTTGAAGTACACGGTAGTGCGGAAGATGTCGAGTTCGAGCATCTCGGGGCGACTGTGTTGATAGTGCTGGGCATATTTGAAGAGATTACGCACGCCAGAACCCAGATTATCGGCATAGCCTATGGTTCTGAAGAATGAGGCTATGATAGGATTCTTTGGATTAGGCTCGAAATTGTCGGGAGTAATCTCCACCAGTCCGGATGCGCGGTTAGCATTCTGGGTGTACATTTTATCTCTCTCAATCACGAACTTGGCCGGATATGCGCTCGTGAATTCGCGGTGGATAAGCAGATTGGATATAATCTCTTTTGTCAGAATGGCCCGTAGACTGATAGTTCTAATCCCTTCAAGGAAATAGGGATCAGGCAGATGCTTATAGGCAAAAAGCTGAAGTTGCTCATAGCTCTCCACAAGATTGGTTTCAACTATGAGACGATCGTCAAAGCGGTCAATGTTCTCCTTTCTGAGAATGGCATCGGTGAGATAGCCATTGGTCACATCCTTTATTACAAAGTCGTTGCCAAGCAGCATAATGCCAGCCAAGGTCATGCCCCGCTCCCCATTGGCCCGATCCACTCCGAAGAAACCAGCCGACTTAAGGATTTCCTCGTCAGACATAGTCCCCCAAGGATGTTTCCCGCCATTCCAATTGATAGCCAGTTGTTTGATCTTAGGCATAAGGTCAAGACGCATATCCTCCAAGGATACGTACTTGAACACTTTCCTCTCAGTGAAAATATTTTGTTTGCGAATCCACATCAACGCGACCTTATCAGTACCCTTTACTCGCACATCGGCCTCATTGACGCGGTCATACGTTACGCCTTTATAGGAATGTACATCAGCGCTTGGATTCACATGGATATGAATAAGGGTCTTGCCTTCGTATTCAATTGTGGAAGGTTGGATATAAGTGGTCGGCGAAAATATGTGAGGATCACATACCTGCTTGATAAAATTTTTAATCCATTCCTGCGCGGCACGTGGAGGTACGCCAACGACCTCGCCGTTGTCAGTTACGCCCAGAAGGATATCGCCACCGAAACGGTTAAGAAAAGCACAAACCGTCTCATAAGTGTCATTCTCTATGCCATTACCTGCTCTCTTGAACTCAATTTTGATGTTTTCGCCCAAGTCGAGCATCTCTTTTATTCTCTGAGTTGTCATAATGATGCTAAGCTATTAGTTCATGGTCGATGAATGGTATCACGTCATATTTTCCACTACAAAATTACGAAAAATATTTGACATAACCAAATTGTAATCACCTAATTTTCAATAAATTTTGAGGTAAATAAGTCCCTTACCTATCTATTCTGTTTCGCTTAATATACATGGAAACCTGGCATAAGAATAGGAATCTAACCAAAGAGGGCATGGTACTTCCCTAATCACCACAAATCGGCATTATCGCCTTTCTTGACCGAGATAATGCACGATTTGTGGTAATCTGCGGTTGATATGGTCTTATATCGAATTTATATGGGAGTAGAGACGGCCATTGAGTCTGGTCTTACTGGCTGGAAACATTCTATACCGAGTTTTTCCTCAATCTGAGAAAGGCTTTGGAAAGTTAGATTTTCTTCGCCGCGTAATAAGCGACCTATGGTTACATAAAGCCTAAGACTTTAAAATTAGTCAGCATATTAAAATTTTTAGGAAAAGATTTCGTGGGTTGAAAAATTGAGTAACTTTGCGGTGGAGGAAGAAAAGGCCACGGCAAGGCAAGCAGTCAATGTATTTTTCTCAACAGATAACCCATGAAATCCATCGCTCATACTATTATTTGCCTTATCGTGGTGGGGACTCTGCTTGCATGCGGATTCTTTGTGGAGTCATGCAGTCATCGCCAGCATAAGATAACAGCCGCAAAGGAATCTTTCTTGCTTGGCAACCAGGCTTACGAGCAAGATAGCCTCGAGGTCTGCTTCAATCATTTCTTGCGAGCCCGCACCCTGGCCCTTGATGCTGGCGATGACTCCACGACCTTTCAAGCTTCGGTTTATTTAGCCATGATATATGAGATGATGGGCCATCCCGATTCGGCATACAATATACTGAAGCGCACTCCCTATATGGAGCATCATGATTCGAAGCATTATAGTTCGCAATACTATCTGCGCATGCTGTCGCTCTATGCCCTGAAGATTGACCAAGACTACGATGCCTCACTCGATTACAATGCCCAGGTGTTGGACCTCTCTCGACGCTTGTATCCTCAGGATTCAGTATTTGTCTATACTGATTTGGCCAACCGGGCCGAACTGATGTGGCGAAAAGGAGACAACGACCAAGCATGGGAAATCATCAACTATCTCGAAAGCCTGCCGCCGCTTAAATTCAGACTCTACTTGGCCCAAACCTACCTGGTGCATGGCGCTCTGCTGATGGACCAAGGAGATTTTGCTGGCGCGTATCATTATTTAGAGAAAGCCGAGAGGGAGTCGAGAGCCATCAATCTGCACGAGAACGAGGTTGAAGCTTTGGAACTCATGGCACGAATCGATAGCCTAAGGGAGGATTTTGTCAATTACGTGGCCCACGACACGCGGCGCCACCAAGTGATTGACTTGCTGCGCGGCAGCGAGACTACCTACCAATTGGCCATAATGCAAGAGCAAAACAAGCTTGATGTAGAAAAGCAAGCCCACGAACGACAAAAACTGGTGTTTTGGTTCGGCGTCGCCATCCTTTTGTTTGCCATACTGATTCTGCTCGTCATAATGTATTTCATGGGCAGGACAGCGGCTACTCGCCAACGCCTTGCCCAACTCGAGAAAGAACAGCTCGATGCCCAACTCGAGAAACACCGATTGGAGAAAGAGCTGCTCGACTTGCGTATGCTGCAAAGCCAGGCCGAACTCGAGCGCGCCCACAAAGACATCTTGGCCCTAAGCCTACAAATCGCCGAGATGCCCGAGGGCGAAAAGCGCAATCAACACCTACAGGCCTTTGAGAAGCGGCTGCGCGAAATCGACAATGCTTTCTTTCGCAAACTTGAGGCGGCATACCCAACCCTTACCGATAATGATATGCGCCTCCTGGGTATGCTAAAGCTGGGCATGTCGAGCCATGAAATTCTGGCTTTGCTCAGCATCACAGCCGACAGCTTGAAGAAAAGCAAATACCGCCTGCGCAAGAAATTGGGCATGAATCCAGAGACAAGTTTCCAAGATTTCATCCAAAATGTGGCTCTGACCCCCGAAAAATGAGCTGTGCCCCCCTTTTTTAACACTCTTGTCCCCCTCTTGTCCCCCTCCAATTTTTCCTAAATGGCCCGAAATAGCCTTAACTTTGCAATGCCTTACCGCTGGTGGCATAGAGTTGTCCCGGCCTTTTCTCAAACCATTTAGAAAACTTAATACCAACCCCCCGACACAATGAAAAAGATTCTACCCATCGCAGCAGCACTCTTTGCTGCAGCATCAGCCCAAGCCGCTTGGCTGCCGAGCGATACCCAATCGCTGATAATAGCCGAAGATCCGGGCTATGAATATTGCTTGCTAACCGAACTGCTGGCCTCTGACGGACGCCTTGTTTATACCTGGCTCGATTACGATGGCTCCTATGCATTGAAGATGCAAGTGCTCGATGCCGATGGCAACCGCATGCTCGGCGACCAAGGCGTGACTATCATAAATCAGCCCACCAAATCATGGACTACCGACTACTATCCTGTGCTCACATCAGACGATCAACTGATTGTGGCCTTCAACGACACTCGCTATGACGAAACAGGCTGGAATCAGTACAGCAACCTCTTTATCTACCGTTATGATCTGGAGGGTAATCCGGTATGGGATGCCGATGGCGTACAGTTTATGATGCCCACAGTAAATGAGGGAGCCTCATGCAACGACTATATGGGCATGGTATGCCTCTCAGGTGAGAACATATATGTAGGGGGAATACACGCAGAAACCTACACTGTGCCGGCAACTGAGGACAATTGGCAACCCTCTATCTATTTCCCTGATGAACCGATGCCCGAAACAGTGACATTGACCGACACTTTTACAGAGCTCCAACTGCTTAACGTAGATGGCACTTTCGCTTGGGAGGAAAATCTGGTGATCGAATCGGAGAGTTACGCCCTTTGCCCCTCGCTCGATGGTGATATGATTGTGCTTTTCCAGGGTGACAATTACAACCTATTGGCTCAGCGCTACAATGCGCAAGGTCAAGCTGTATGGGCAGAGGCAGCCGAGGCCATGCCTGAGACTCTCGGCACCTACTATTTCAGCATGCCGGAATACAAAAGCGATGGCGAGGGCGGAGTAGTGCTCGTGGCTCGCATCCCCGACAATTTTTACGGCTATGTGGCCATGAATCATATCTTGGCCGATGGCGAAGACTTGCTCCACTCTGTGCCATGCAACGGCTCGACTGATGGCGATGGTGATAATGCAATTTTCGCTCTGCGAGGTCAAGAGATGCTGGTGATGTGGGCATTTTTGGATTCCAACTATCAAATCAATCTCTTAGTCAATGAAATGAGCATTGAGGGAGAATATCTGTGGACGGGCGACAACATGTACGGCATATCCTTCGGAGCAAACGACATGTGGGGCTTTACCCCAGTGGCCGTAGTGCCGCAGGAGAATGGCTGGGTGCTGTTCTACGGCGAAGGAATGACTTGGTCAACTGCCAATTTCTGGGTGCTCAAGATTGACAACTATGGCAACCAGGTGTGGAAGAAGCAAATCTCTGAAGACAATTGTGAGATGTCGAGCATCAATGTGGTCACCAGCGGAGACTACGCTTATGTAAGCTATATCCCACCCTATGACTACGATGAGAACTGGGATCCCTACTATCCCGATGGCGGTCTGTGCGTAATGAAGATAGACATAAGCGACAGCAGCAATACCACCGGTGTCAGCGATGTAAGGCGCGGTAGCCCAGAGGCTGTGTATTACAACCTCAATGGTCTGAAGGTCTCTTCTCCTCTCTCCCCGGGAGTATACATCAAGGTTAGCGATGGCCAGTCGCAAAAAGTAGTGATTCGATAACCGTTTAGGCGCAAGAAATTTCTATCCATCGATTAATGACGAATCGCCTCGGAAAGGCGGTATTTGGTTAACCCCAGTCAGCGGAGCGAAGCGACGCTGGCTGGGGTAGGAAAAGGATGCAAGCAGAAAAACTATTCGCCTCGGAGAGGCGGTACTGAATCTGCTTCAATGTACCGCCTCTCCGAGGCGAATAGCAAAGGAGGGGAGAGGCTCATGAGCACCCCAGCCAATTTCGCTTCGCTCAATTGACTGGGGTTACCCAAATACCGCCTCTCCGAGGCGACCAGGGTAAAATTTAATTTTAAATTGACCGATTACTTAAGGGTGAATTCCTAAATTCTTGCTTTTTTATTGGGGTTTGAAGAATATTTCGTAACTTTGTGGGGCAATGTCTCAAAAGAACTAAAATGAAAAAGATACCTACTGATGTTTATGATTTCGTGACTCTTAGAGAAGAAAACTATTATTTCTTTGATAAGAGTGGGTACATACGCGAATTGGAGAATCAGAAGAAATCCATTCTTTTAGTGAGACCTCGACGCATGGGCAAGACCCTCTTCTCCAGCATGCTGATGGCCTATTACGACATTAACCTGAAAGACAGGTTCCAAGAGCTCTTTGGAGATTTGGCTATAGGAAAGAATCCTACCGAATGGGCCAATAAGTATCTGGCTTTGCGCTTTGATTTTTCCCATGTAGACAACTCTGACATTGATCTTCTTAAGGTAAGTTTTGATAATTATTGCCAAGTATGTATATCTGATTTTCTGACAAGATACAATTGGGTATATACCCAAGAGGAAAGGGCCGAAATTTTAGCCCTACGAAGCGTTAAGAATGCCATTGTGTGCCTTGTGACTATTGCCCACAATAAGGGGCGTAAGGTATTTCTTACCATTGATGAATATGATAATTTCACTAATACGGTGTTAGCAGCCCGTGGAGTGAAGGCTCATAAGGACATAACCCATGGCGAAGGCTTCTATCGATCATTCTTCAGTGGATTGAAAGGCACTTTCGATCGCATATTCCTCACGGGCGTTAGTCCTGCTACTTACGACGACCTCACATCAGGCTTTAATATAGCCGATTTAGTGTCGCTTATGCCTTGGTTTGCCCAAGCCATTGGTGTCACAGAAACCGAGCTTAAGGAAATGATTGAGTATTATCGCAATGAGGGCGCTTTAGAAAAGTCATCCGAAGAAATCATTTCTGAAATAAAGCCTTGGTACGACAACTTCTGTTTCTCGGAGGAATGTTATGGCGTGGCTCCCACAATCTACAATACTCAGATGGTAGTGCGCTATATGCATTCTTTGGTGAACCGAGGGCGTGCCCCTCAACCTCTTCTGGATATAAGCGCACGCGTAGATCCGCAAAAACTACACTTCTTGGTAATGTCGGAAGACCTTGGCGACCGAAAGGAACGAATTTCGATTATCAAAGAGATTTGTACTCAGGGTTTCACTCTGGGCAATGTAGAAATTGCTTTTCAAGCCGGGGAGGCTGGAGAAGAGAAAAACTTCAAGAGTCTGCTCTATTATTACGGCACTCTTACTTTTGGACCTCTCGATGAATATGGACGCCGCATGCTGATTGTGCCCAATATGACTATGAGGGATCTTTATCTTAGATACATGTTGCGCGTAATCGAAGAGGAAAGGTTTGTGTTGAATGGTCAATTGCGCGTGCTCAACAAGCTTATCGCTGAGGCTGCGGTTAAGGGAGCGTGGGAACCTTTTGCTGAGGAGTTGGGTAAACTGTGTCAGCAATATTCGAGCTTGCGAAATAACACCGAGCCCAACGAACAGGCTTTCCTCCGAGGTGTCCTTTGCCAGAACGACTATTACGATGTTTGGCCAGAATTGGAACTGGGCGAAGGCTATTGCGACGTCTTATTGGTACCTAAAAACGTGCCTAACAATCCGGCCCGGTATAGCTATCTATTCGAACTAAAGCACATGTCGGCTCGCTCCAAATCGCCCGATGCCAAAATTAAAGAGGCTTGCGCCCAGCTGCGTCAGTACATCTCAGATGCCTATCTCGAAAACAGCCCTCTGCTTGGCCACACCACCCTGGTCCCCCTCTACCTCATCTTCCGCAACCATCGCCTTATCACCAAAGGCCGATACAATGAGTAGCGATGGCTGAGTCTATGGCTCAGTTTTGCACGTTATGGAGTATGATATAGCCCCCTTTGTAATCCCAATCTTCTAAATACTTGTCAATCTTACGTTTAAGATACATTTGGAAATTTTTAGAGCCACTTTTAGGTCGATTTGCACCAAAGATGAGCCACTTTTAGTTCGATTTGCACCAAAGATGAGCCACTTTTGTGCAGTCTTGCACCAAAGTTGGCCCACTTTGGTGTAACAAAGTTAACTCTTATTTTCCAATCCACCAAAATTATTCTTAACTTTGAAACAAAAAGATTTCCGCTACTTCCTTCCTCGACGCTTCTTAACTCTCCACGACCGATTCTTGGAAAAGGCAAAGGATGCCATGTGCAGTGTAAAGAAAGGATTGACTCTTGTTATTATTGAGTAG
>JAJBUH010000184.1 GCA_020860445.1 Bacteroidales bacterium
GAAAAATTTAATTGTTACAAAAATTTTTACTTCAGAATCGCTGAGTAGTTACCATAACCCAC
This sequence comes from Bacteroidales bacterium, assembly GCA_020860445.1. Lineage (GTDB taxonomy): Bacteria > Bacteroidota > Bacteroidia > Bacteroidales > Muribaculaceae > CAG-873. The sequence continues at coordinate 63 of JAJBUH010000184.1, forward strand.
AAATTCGACTTTGCAAAATTCCCTACTTATTCCGTAAAATATCCTAAAACATGACTATTCAGACTGACCCGAAAGGTATGAAGAATTGCCAATTTCAACTTTTTTCAACGAGTGTTGGTTATATTATTAAATAATTCGCTAATTTTGCAGAAAATTTCAGACCCTTGAGTTTTAACGTACAGCATGCCACAGATACGCCGACTACTAATTTTGATAGCGTTTGCACTGAGTGCAAGCCTTTCTGGACATGCCATATCGTTTGCTCTGGATTCGATAGCCGAGTGGGGCAAATTCCCGAGATTTTGCATCAATGTTTACCGTTGGGGCGGCCAGTTCTTCAACGGTTACGATACTGAATATGTAACAGGCGCTGGCTACAAATTCAACATCAAGGAGAAAAACGACAGCTGGATCGACTACTACAATTTTGACATGCCCGACAACATGCGCATGCGCATGATCTCAAAGCCGAGCACCTCGGCCGGTCTTTGGCTTACCTACCTGGCCGTGTCGGTGGGGTATGACAAGTGCTTTAGCCACCTGTTCGGGGGCAGCGACAATGCCAGGCAGCAATTCGCCTACGGGTTCAACTGCAGCCTATTCACTGTCAATCTCAGCTATATCGACAACAAGGTAGGCACACGCATTTCAAAGTTCGGGCCGCGTGGCGACACCATGAATCCCCATCTTGATTTCAATGGGGTAGAGACCTCATCGCTGACGTTTGACCTCTACTATTTCTTTGACCACAAGAGATATTCCCAGGCAGCGGCATTCAACTTCAGCCGCATCCAGATCAAGAGCCACGGCTCGTGGTTTCTGGGATTTTCATACTACAAACACAAGTACAACTTTGATTTCAACGATCTCCCTGACTATATCAAGGAGGCAATACCTCTGACCTGGACTGACTACACCTATAGGGCTCGCAGCCGCAACTATACCATCAAATTCGGCTATGGCTATAACTGGGCCTTTGCTCCGCATTGGCTGATGGGCGTATCGGAATTTCCAATCGTGGGCATACGCAAGGGCTATATCAATACCGATGTGGAGAAGAGCACATTCGCGTTGGCCAATGTGCTTAAACTGTCGGTGGTCTGGAATCATAAGCGATGGTTTGCCGGGTTCATTGGCGATATGAATCTCAACATCGTGTATGATAAGGATTCGACTTTTGAAAACGCCTCAATCTCAGGTTCTATTACCGTTGGATACAGATTTGATATATGGTGACAGATCAAGAATTCACATCTCAACTGCTCGAGGAGGCAGTGACGCAATTGTCGCGCTTGCCGGGCATAGGGCGCAAGACAGCACTGCGCTTGGCTCTGCATCTGCTGCGGCAAGACGAGAGCGCGGCCGATGCCTTGGGCAATTCGCTGATCAATATGCGCCATGGCATCCGCTACTGCCGGATTTGCCACAACATCAGCCAGAGCGATATTTGCCCCATCTGCTCCTCGCCCCAGCGCGACCCATCGATCGTTTGCGTAGTCGAGACCGTCAAGGATGTGATGAGCTTTGAGCGCACGGCCCAATACCAAGGCCTGTACCATGTGCTCGGCGGAGTGATTTCGCCAGTCGATGGAATCGGTCCAGACCGCTTGCAGATTGATTCACTGGTAGAGCGTGTCAGAAAGGGTGGAATCGAAGAGGTGATTCTTGCCTTGGGCGCTACCATGGAGGGCGATACCACCAACTATTATATCTATCGCCGCCTTGAGGGATTGCCAGTAAAGATTACTCAATTGGCGCGAGGCGTATCGGTTGGCAACGAAATTGAATACACCGACGAAATCACCCTGGGACGCTCGCTGGTAAATCGCACACTGTTTACTGACTCATTTCAGCATTAATCTATGAAAGCGCAATTAAGGGCTCCCGAGCCCTCGGATCTTGACTTCCTTTATCGATTGGAGAATGACCCCGATGTAAGGCGCGTGTCATGGGGCGAATGTCCCATGTCGAGGCAACTGCTGTGGGATTATTTATCAAATTACACCCCTGAGATAACTCGCGATCGCCAATTGCGCTTGGTGATTGAGAGCATCGATGGCGAGAGGATAGGGGCCGTAGATTGGAGCGATTACGACCCAGTGAATCGCCGCGCCATGATAGGCATTGGCATTGACAAGCGCTACCGAGGCCAGGGATATGGCGTGGAGGCAATGGAACAGGCTGTACAATTCAGCCGTGAATCCTTGGGCTTGCATCAGCTGGCTGCTATCGTGGCAAAAAGCAATGAGAGGTCGGTGGCGCTGTTCAAACAAGTGGGTTTCGGCGTGAGCGGATGCTTGCGCTCGTGGGTGCGCCAAGGGGCCGGATATGACAATGCGCTGGTGTTGCAACTTATCCTATAAGTAGGGAAAATTGGAGGAAGGTGAGTTAAATTACGCTTAATTGTTGGTTTTCCCGATTATTCTTCGTAATTTGCAACATGTTTCTTTCTTTGGTTGGATATATAAATCTCTATTGGGTCTACGTGGTGCTGTTTTGGCTGTACGTCATAACCACTATCGGCACTATCGGCGTGATATTGTCTGAAAATCGCAGCCCAGTGAAATCATTGGCATGGGTGACAGTGCTACTGCTCTTGCCAGTGTTGGGATTGGTATTGTACCTGTTTTTTGGACGCAGCATCAAAAACACGCGCATGATCTCGCGGCGTAACCGCCGCAAGTTGCGTCGGCGCGAGTCATTCAAAAAGGTGAAATTCGACCGCTTGGGCCTCTCCAAAGAATCGCTGCAGCAGATACAGCTGTCGCGCACCCTCAACGGCGCCATCTATTACCCGGGCAATACCACTCGAGTATTCACCAACGGCCAAGATAAATTTGATGCCCTGAAGCGCGACTTGAAGAGCGCCAGCAAATTCATCAACATGCAATATTATATTGTGACCGATGATAAGATTGGCTGCCAAATCAAGGACATATTGGTTGAGAAGGCTCGCTCTGGCGTGACCGTAAGGCTGATATATGACCATGTAGGGTCGTTTGGCACCAAGGGCTCATTCTTCAAAGAACTGAAACAGGCCGGTGTGCAAGCCTATCCATTCTTCCGCGTGGCTTTTCCGCCATTCGGTACACGTATCAACTGGCGCAACCACCGTAAGATTTGCATTATCGATGGCCGCGTAGGATACATCGGGGGCATGAACATTGCCGACCGATACATCGACGGCGGCAAGGCTTTCAAGACATGGCGCGATACCCACATCCGTATCGAAGGGCCGGCCGTGGGAGGCTTGCAATTCTCATTCATAGTTGACTGGAACTTTATGGGACAGCCATTGATTGAGGATTCGGTCAATGCCGAAGAGGCTGAGGTGTGCGGCATCGATGGAATGCAGCTCCTCACCTCTGGCCCAACATCGCAATGGACCAACATTGCCATGCTCTTTATCAAAGCCATTGCCAATTCCAAGCGCCGAGTGTTTCTGCAGACCCCTTATTTCCTGCCTACCGAGGGCTTGCTCAAGGCATTGCAAACAGCAGCCCTGTCGGGCGTGGATGTGAGGGTGATGATACCGAGACGCAGCGATTCGCGGATGCTTGATGCGGCCACGCACTCGTATGTGGTGGAATGTTTGCAAGCCGGAGTGAAGATGTATCTCTATGAGGCTGGGATGCTCCACGCAAAGACTATGGTGGTCGATGACGAATTTGTGAGCATCGGCTCGACCAATTTTGATTTCCGCAGCTTTGAGCACAATTTTGAGGCCAATATGCAGATTTATTCTACTGCTGTCAATGATGAGATGGCTAAAATATTCCAGCAAGATTTGAAGCAATGCACGCGCCTGTATCTGTCGGAATGGAAGAAGCGCCCAATTGCCAAAAAAGCTGGTGAATCGATTGTGAGATTGTTAAGCCCAATATTATAACCATGAAAAAGTCGCTATTCATACTGATTGCCATGCTCCTGTGGCTCCCCTTGACGCTTAATGCCCAATACATCACTGATGATGAGTGTCGAGTGGTAGCTTATGTCAAACCTAATGGCCAGATCCAAGATGCCCAGATGAGAGTGATAGGGTGGATTGACAGTAACGGCATCATCAAGAATGCCGAGCTGCAGCCCATTGGCAGAATCACCAGCAGCGGATATGTGCAGAATGCGCAGTACAAGACCGTGGGTCGCATAAAATCGGACGGATATGTCGAGAATAGCCGCTGCCAAGTGTTGGGCCGCGTAAAGCAAGACGGCACAGTCATGGATGCCCAATGCCGCGAATTGGGCACGGCTCGGGGAGTGCCCATGGAGTGGGCCGCAGTGTTCTTCTTCTTCTCTAAATAAGCACGTTAGGCGTTGCGAAACAGCCATTGACAGTGAACTTCTCTTTCCCTATGACGTTCTTAATATAAAGACACACGTTAGCCTCTCAGTCGTTGAGAGGGTTCAACATCTATTAAAACAGAGGAATGAATTTTAATCTTTACTACTATGGCTGAAGACAAGAAAAACACCAAAAAGGATGGTGCTGAGAAACCAAAACCTCAGGACCAACAGAATGCCAATGCTTCTGACAATAATCAACAACCCATACCCGAGCCTCTGGTTGAGGAAGCAATAACCCCTAACCGCTCATATTGGTGGCTATGGGTAATCCTGGCTGTGATTGTGATTGGATTTATCTGGTGGTGGGTATGCCTGCCATCTGCTAACTCAGAAGAAGTGATTGTGCCAATAAATAATGAGACGCCTGACGGAGCCGTGACTGCGCCTGCTGCTGATCCGCTCTATGCTCCGACCGAAGGCACTGTCGATGAATCCCAAGCAAATCCAGAAGATGGCAACAATGCAGCCGCTGCTATCCCGACTGGCAAAGCCGCTCGCGGCCTTAAAGCCGGAGGCAACGCCGCATCAGCTCAGGCCAGCAACGCCGACATTGATGTCTTGGCTAAGAAGACCATCAAGGGTAATTATGGCAACGGCAAGGTGCGCAAGCAGAAACTGGGCGACAAGTATCCACGCGTACAGGCTCGCGTCAATCAGATGATGCGTCGCCACAAATAATCTCAGCGACCAAAATCGAGTTGGGCTCTCTCTAAGCTATCGGGATTGCCTATATCGTGCCAGCGATAAGCTGCAGTGGGGCAATAGCCCTGGATAGTCTCAACTTGACACTCGTCGATGTAAAAAGGCATGATAGGGAATACGCGGCGATCGGCTGCGTATTCCTTTAGTTTTGTAAATACCCGAGGCGAAAGGATATGCACGCCCCCAAAGGCCCAAGGCTCTAGCCCTGAGAGCGACAAGTCGGGTGGCAGCACTTGGCCAGTCTTTTGATTAGTCCAGCCTCGCATCCTCATCTCTGAATCCATGAGCAGATAGCGCGAGGTAGAACGATGGGCAACCAACAATGTAGAGAGAGGTCGAGTGGCAAGGTGGGCTCTCCACATCTCATCGAGCGGGAAGTTGGTGAGGATGTCGGCATTGTGCACAAAGAAAGGCTCATCGCCGTCAAGCCATTGGCGAGCCGCCAAGATGCCACCGCCGGTGTCGAGCAATTCTGAGGATTCGTCGCTGATGTGGATTGGCACTCCCCATGGCTCGTGGGCGTGGATAAAGTCAATGATTTGCTGTGAGAAATGATGCACATTGACCACCAATTCATCAACTCCGAAATCTATGAATTTCCTCATCACACGCTCAAGCATAGGTACTCCACCAACCTCGGCCATAGCCTTGGGGTGGTGGAGCGTGAAGGGTTTCAACCGAGTGCCAAGTCCGGCGGCAAATATCATCGCTTTCATCTCAGTGCGCTTTGAAATTTTGCTCTATGTCTTGCTCGCGATGCACCAGCTCGACCTTGACATTGAATTCCTTGTTGAGATGCTCGGCCAGATGCTGGGCGCAATAGACCGAACGGTGCTGACCGCCTGTGCAGCCAAAGCATACCATCAGATGCGAGAAACCGCGCTCGATGTATCGCTTGACCGTGGCATCGACCAGCTCGGTGCAATGCTTCAGGAATATGGTGATTTCGCCATCGTCTTCGAGAAATTTTATGACTGGAGCGTCGAGGCCGGTAAAGGGCTTGTAGCGGTCATATTTGCCAGGGTTGTTGACTGCGCGGCAGTCGAACACGAAGCCTCCGCCATTGCCAGATTCATCATTGGGTATGCCTTTTTTGTAGGCAAAGCTCATGACGCGCACGGTGAGAGCTTTCTTCTCAAGTGCGTCAGAGAATTGCTTCATCTCTGTGAGGCGCTGCAGCAGCGAGTGCAGATATGGGTATTCCTCAAATGGCTCCTTGAGCAGTTCGCGCAGGTTGGAGATGGCATAAGGCACACTCTGCAGGAAATGGGGCTTCTTTTCAAAGTACCCTCTGAAACCGTAAGCTCCCAGCACTTGCAGAATGCGGAACAGCACGAAGTGGCGCAGTTGCTCGTGGAAATAAGATTCGTCCACAGGCTTGTATTTGCGCAGAGCCTTGATGTATTCCTGGATCAGCTCTTGGCGCAGGCTGTCGGGAAATCGAGCCTTGGCTTGCCAGAGAAAGGATGCCACGTCGTAGTAGAATGGCCCCTTGCGTCCGCCTTGGAAATCGATAAACCAGGGCTCGCCATCCTTGATCATCACATTGCGCGACTGGAAATCGCGGTACATGAATGTGCTGGACTTGCTGCGCATCAGCACCTCGGCCAGGGCTTGAAAGTCGTCTTCAAGCTTATTCTCCAAGAAATCTATGCCCGTGGCTTTGAGAAAGCAGTATTTGAAGTAGTTGAGGTCCCACATTATAGACCTCACATCAAATTGCTCGGGCGGATAGCATTTGTTGAAGTTCAGGCCAATGGCTCCCATGAATTGGATCTCGGGGAGCTTGGTGATGGTGCGCACGAGCAGTTCCCGCTCTTGGGTAGAGAAGGAACAAGTCTGGCGCCCCTTTTCGATGGCGTTGAATAGCAGGGTGTCGCCGAGGTCTTCTTGCAGATAAGCCATGCTGTCTTGGCTCACGGCCAAGACCTTTGGCACCGGTATGCCTTTCTCCCGGAAATGCTCGTCGAGATATAGAAAGGCTTCGTTTTCATCCAAGCAATTGCCTATCACCCCAATCAGGGATACTGGGCCCGAAAGCCGGAAGTATCTCCGATTGGAACCGGATGAAGGCAGTTCTTCGATGTGGGAGCACTGTGCGCCCACATGCGATTTGTACAGCTCTTGCAGCTGGTTGATGTTGCTCATCTCAATAGCCAAGCTCAGAGAGGAATTTGATGCGCATCAGGCGTATCTCATCCTCAGTGTAATCGGCTCCGAGCTCATCAATAGCTGCTTGCAAGTCATCGTGCTCAGTGCGTTTGAAATAGTCGAAAATCTCTTCTTGCACATCGGGGTCGATGACCTCGTTGATGTAGTACGAGATGTTGATTTTGCTGCCAGAGTACATTATTGCCTCAATTTCGTCGAGCAATTCTCCAAACTCCAAGCCATGCGCCTCGGCTAATTCGTCGAGGGGCACTCGGCGGTCGATGGCTTGTATGATGTTGATCTTCTGCTTGCTCTTGTTGGCAACGCTGCGTACGCGCAAGTCTTCGGGGCGTTCGATTTCGTTGTCTTCGACATGCTTCTTGATCACTTTCACAAATTCCTCACCGTATCTCTTGGCTTTGCCCGCCCCGACTCCAGTGATGTTCTGGAGCTCCTCGATTGAGATGGGGTAGGTAGTGGCCATGGCTTCGAGCGAAAAGTCTTGGAACACGACGTAAGGGGGCAGGTCAAGCTTTTTGGCCACCTTCTTGCGCAAATCCTTCAGTATGTTGTAGAGCTCCGGGTCGACAGCGCAAGAAGCGCCACCCTTGAGCACGGCCTCTTCTTCCTCTTCCGAGAAATCATTGTCCTCTACAATTTTGAATGACTTAGGATTCTGGAGAAATTTTTTACCTTCGGCGGTGACATGGAGTATGCCAAAATTCTCGATGTCGCGGTCAAGGTATCCAGAAATGATAGCCTGACGTATCACGGCGTTGAGATAACGTTCATCGCTTGTTTCGGCGCATCCAAAGACCTCAAGCTCGTCATGTCCGTAAGATTTGACATCGGCTGTGGCCTTGCCTCGCATCACATTTATGATGTGATCGGCTTTGAATTTTTCTTTCAGGGCAGTCACCGTTTCAATGACTGCCAGCAAATCGTCTTTTGCTTCCACTCTTTTCTTAGGGTTAATGCAATTGTCACAATTTCCACAATTATCTTCTTTGTAATCTTCGCCGAAATAGTGCAGCAGCGTCTTGCGGCGGCACACTGATGATTCGGCGTAAGATGCAGTCTCAACCAGGAGCTGCTTGCCAATTTCCTGCTCGGTCACTGGCTTGCCTTGCATAAACTTCTCCATCTTCTGCAGGTCTTTGGCAGAATAGAATGTTATGCAACGGCCCTCGCCCCCATCGCGTCCGGCACGTCCGGTCTCTTGATAGTAACCCTCAAGAGATTTGGGCATGTCGTAATGGATGACAAATCTGACATCGGGTTTGTCGATGCCCATTCCGAAAGCGATTGTAGCCACAATCACATCCACATTCTCGAGCAGGAAGGCGTCTTGGTTGGCCGAGCGCGCGAGCCCGTCCATGCCGGCATGGTATGGCAGGGCTTTTATTCCGTTGATTTTAAGGAACTCGGCCAATTCTTCCACCTTCTTGCGGCTTAGGCAGTAGATAATTCCAGATTTCCCAGAATTAGAGCGAATAAACTTGATGATTTCGCGGTCAGTGTTTTTGGTCTTAGGGCGAATCTCATAGAAAAGATTTTCGCGGTTGAACGACGACTTGAACAAGTAGCAGTTGAGTATTCCGAGGTTTTTCTGGATATCATGTTGCACCTTGGGGGTAGCGGTGGCAGTCAGGGCGATTATCGGGCGCGGACCAATCTCGTTGATAATTGGTCGGATGCGGCGGTATTCGGGTCTGAAGTCATGGCCCCACTCAGAGATGCAGTGCGCTTCGTCGACAGCGTAGAATGATATTTTGATGCTTTTCAGGAATTCGATGTTGTCTTCCTTGGTGAGGGATTCGGGAGCTACATATAGCAGTTTGGTGCGTCCGGCACGGATGTCGGTTTTCACCTCATCGACAGCAGCCTTGTTGAGAGAAGAATTGAGGAAGTGGGCCACGCTGTCAGCTTCGCTGAAGTTGCGCATGGCATCCACCTGATTTTTCATCAAGGCAATAAGGGGAGAGATTACAATGGCTGTGCCCTCCATCAAGAGGGCTGGCAACTGGTAGCATAGCGACTTGCCACCGCCCGTAGGCATGAGCACAAAGGAATCGCGGCCCATCATGAGGTTGGTCATGATGGCCTCTTGATTACCCTTGAAGTGGTCAAATCCGAAATGCTCTTTCAGTGCATGGGCTAAGAGTTGTCTAATATCGGCCATTGGTCAATTAGGATTGAGGAGATTAGATTATTATAGAACACAGGAGCCATTGGGTCAAACCGCAGCGGCCTCAAAGTTGGCCTCTTCGAGTTTTTCCCGGGCGTAATCGACGGTGACCTCAAATTTCTTTGAGGGGGTCGATGGGATTTCATACATGGCGTCGATCATAATTGTCTCGACGATTGATCTGAGGCCTCGAGCTCCGAGCTTGTATTCGATGGCTTTGTCAACGATGTATTCCAGCGCATCTGGGGCGAATGTCAGGATCACGCCGTCCATCGCAAACAGCTTTTCGTACTGGCGGGTGATGGCATTCTTGGGCTCGGTGAGCACGCGGCGCAAAGCAGCGCGGTCGAGAGGCTCGAGCGATGTGAGGATAGGCAAGCGGCCGATGATTTCGGGGATGAGGCCAAACGACTTCAGATCCTGCGGGGCCACGTAGCGCATGTAATCCTCCTTATTAATATGCTTCTTCTTCGCATCGGTGGCATAACCCACCACATGCGAGTTGAGGCGGTGAGCGATCTTATCCTCGATGCCGTCAAAAGCGCCGCCGCATATAAATAGGATGTTGCGGGTGTCAACGGGGATCATCTTCTGCTCGGGGTGCTTGCGGCCACCTTGCGGCGGCACATTCACCACTGAGCCCTCGAGGAGCTTGAGCAATCCTTGCTGCACTCCCTCGCCGCTCACATCGCGGGTGATCGACGGGTTGTCGCCCTTGCGAGCTATCTTGTCGATTTCATCAATAAATACTATGCCTTTCTCGGCCTTGGCCACATCATAGTCGGCCACTTGCAGCAGTCGGGTGAGCAAGCTCTCGATGTCTTCGCCCACATAGCCGGCTTGGGTCAGCACGGTGGCGTCGACAATGGTGAACGGCACATCGAGCAGCTTGGCTATTGTGCGAGCCAAGAGGGTCTTGCCGGTGCCGGTAGGGCCCACCAGTATGATGTTGCTCTTCTCGATATCTACGTCGTCATCATTCTGTGCCAACCTCTTATAGTGGTTGTAGACAGCGACCGACAGATATCTCTTGGCGCTCTCCTGCCCAATCACGTATTGGTCAAGAAAAGCCTTGATTTCCTTGGGCTTGGGCACCTTGTTAAGATTGACATTTGATTTGTCCTTGCCTTTGCCCCCCTTTGCGCCTCCATTGATTGACTTGTGGAAGTCGAGGATCATGGCGTGGAGCTGCTCCACACAGTCAGGGCAAATCCAATTCTTCTCATCAGCAGTGGGAATCATGAATTCAGCCATGTCTGCGGGGCGTCCGCAAAATGAGCATGTGGCTTGTTTCTTTGCCATTTTCAGTGTTAAGTTTAGTCTGCTTTTTCGTTAATCGCTTATTGTAATTCAAAGTTACAAAAAAAATCTAGAAATAGATGAATTTCTAGATTTTTTTATCACGAGAGTGAAAATTTTTTCAATCTCTGTCTCGATTGTCAGGCTTTCGAGGCGATTTCCTTGAATTCCTCAACCGAAACATTCTTGGTATCCATGGTCACCTTCTCCTTGAGAGCGGTGAAAGTCTTGGCCTCGCCTACCTGCTCGGCTATGCGGCGACGGTAGTCTTTGTTGTCAAGAATGTTTTTGGCGTACGAGGTGAGGGTCTCGTCATCGAGGTTGGTCATGCCGTATTGGGCAAACTGCTGGTAAGCGATACCCTTGGCCTGAGCCAGCAGGTCGGCTTCCTCAACCTTGACGTCAAGCTCTTTGTTGATAGCGCCGCGCACGAGCTCCCAGATCAGAGCGGGACGCATCTTCTGGTACTCCTCGTCGATGTTCTCGGGGGTAAGTTCTTCGTTGCGGGCAACAAGCCACTTCTTGAGGAACTCCTCGGGGAGGTCGATCGATGAATACTTGTCGATGAAGTAGCGACGGGTCTGCTCGGCGAAGAGCTGCTCGCTGTTGCCGCGCAGGCTGTGGCCGATCATTTGGGTGAGGGCAGTGGTGTACTCCTCTTCGTTGTGTACCTTGTCCTTGCCAAATACGTTGTCAAAGAACTCTTGGTCATGCTCGGCAGGCTTGAGCACGATGATCTCAGAGATGGCCATCTCAAAGTCGGCCTTGATGTCGGCAGCCTTGTCCTTGTCGACATTGAGCATAGATGAGAGTTCGGTGGCGTTGCCCTCGCATGTCTTCCAGGGATTGAAGACAACCTTGTCGTTGACATGCTTGCCCAGGAACTTGTCAGCCTCTTCCTTGTCCTTGAAGTAGAAGGGAGCCACGATGCCGTTGATAACCTGGATGGCGTCCTCGCCCTCCTTGACAGTGCCGTCGGGGTTGAGCTCCATGATGGCACCCTTGACAAGGGCGCGCTCGTCGACAGTGTCGCCGGGCACCTGTGAGCCGAGACGCTCGCGCAGGCTCTTGTCCTGCTCGGCGCGCATCTCATCCGACACCTCTATAATATAATAAGGTAGTTCTACCTCCTTGGTGGCAACTTCGCCCAGCTCGGGAGCAAATCCCACTTCGTACTGGAATGTGTAGTCGCCGTCGTCAAGAGTAATCTCCTTGACATCGATGGGGAGGGGCTCGCCCAGGATGTCAAGCTTGTTGTCGGTGATGTATTTGAGCACCTCGCGGTACACCATGTCGTTGATGACATCACTCTTGACGCCCTTGCCGAAGCGACGGCGCAGTTGGTCCATAGGCACATGGCCCTTGCGGAAACCGGGAATAACGTGTGTGTCAGAAATGCGCTTCAGCTCTTTCTTCACTTTGTCAGCGTAATCAGCAGCGTCAACCGTGACGGTGATAATACCGTCGACATTGCCCTTTTTCTCTAAACTTACGTTCATCGTTGTATTTTGTATGGTTGTTTGGTCATTTATGGAGTGCAAAATTACTCTCTTTTTTTGGAATGAACAATTTTAGGCAAAAGAAAATTCGCTTTTTAAGAATTTTAATAAAAAAATCGCTCAAAATGATAAATCGTGTCATATTAATTGTTAACTTAGCAGCGTAGAAACGAAACAAACATTTTAACCATGATATTTAAGTTTAGAATTGTATCAGATGAGGTATCGAATTTCAAGCGTGAAATCGATATCGACGCTACGGCGACGTTTCAAGACCTTAAGAATGCCATCTGCGACAGCGTAGGTTATGACAAGAATCAAATGTCGTCATTCTTCCTCTGCGATGACAGCTGGGAGAAGCAGAAAGAAATTACCATGGAGGACATGGACGTAGACAGCGACCAGGATGTGTGGCTGATGGACGAGTGCGTGCTGAGCGACTACCTCGACGACGAGGGCCAGAAGATGCTGTTCGTCTTCGACTACATGACCGACCGATGCCTCTTCATGGAATTGCGCAGCATCATCACCGGCAAGATCCTCAAGGACCCGGTGTGCACCCTCTCTCTCGGACAAGCTCCTCAGCAGACGATCGACATCGATGAGTTCACCAAGAACCTCGATGACAAAGCCGCAGCCTCGGCTGCCGACCTCGACGAACTCGGAGAGGAGTTCTACGGATCAGACGAATACGATCCTTCGGAGTTTGATGCCGAAGGATACGATGAGATCAATTACGATTGATTGATTAGAAGAGCCTACCATCACAGCCTCGATTGATTTCTTTACTTTTTCATGTTGTAAAAGAGGCTGAAATGGAAAAAGGAGGAAGGGTCTCCCGTGAGGAAGACCCTTTTTGCGTGTGCCTAAGCCTGAGCGCCAAGGCAAAAAATGGGGTCGGGAGGGGAAGGATTCGACTGTTAGTCCAACTTTTTTCACCTATTGGTGTTTTGTTAAATGAAGTAACATTGCTTAAACTTCAAAAAAAAATGACTAATTTTGCAATTTGAATTTCAACTATAGAGAAACGAGAGAAGAAAAACCAAAGCGCACCAGATGCTAAAGAATTGGCTACAAATAACTTTAGGGGTAGCTGCGAGCTATCTCCTTGTCGGATGTCAAGCTGAAGAGAATGCCCAAGCCACTGGGCTTGGATGGGCGAAGTTCGCCGTTGGGCTTTCTCCAAATTCAGCAGCCTTGCCGACTGAAAATTTTTCACTCACATTGTCAAGCGCCGACAGCTTGTATTCCTATACTTGGGCCGACATTGCCGACTATCTCACCTACGAGAATCTGCATGTAGGGCGATATACCGCCAAAGCCGTGTCTGGCACTGAGGGCAGCGAGGGATATGGCTGTTCCTGCTATGCTGGAGAGGTAGATTTCACGGTGCTTGAGAGCGAGTCGGTCGATGTAAAGATACCCGTGGCTCTGTCGCAATCCCTGAATTATTTGTCAGTGGATTCACGGCTGACGGATACCTATACCATAAGCGAGGTGACTATGCACTCGGTGGGCGGAGATTATCTGGAATGTCAAATAGATGCCTCAGAGCCCTTGCTTTTGCGCCCGGGCGTCACATTTATGTATATAACTCTTAGCGATGCTACGGGTCGCGAGGTAACGATTTCGCCTTCGCTTGAGATCGATGCCAAAAGCAACACAGTATATGAATATGCTCTTACAATTGATGAGGCCAACACTCTGGAGATAAGTTGTGGAGGCTCTATCTACAGCATCCAATTGACCGAGGTTCTTTTCTCATCGGATGGCCCTAAGATAACGACCGAAAGCTTTGAGTCGGGTGAGCCGGTGAGCTTAATGGAGGGATTCCCCTCATCTCGCTCACTGGTAATGAACATTACCTCAGAGGCTCCGCTCAAGGCTGTGGTTATGACCTTGGGAGGCACTGCTTCCTTAATCTCACAGTTCCCCGAAGAATGCGATTTGTTGACCGAGGGAGAGGAGTTCAAAGATAAAGGCTTGGATGTCTGGACCAATATCGACGGGAGCGTTTCGATAGATTTCACCGATTTTCTTGAGAATCTAAGCATAGGCACCAATTCAGTGATTGAGTTTGCGGTACACGCATTTGATGAACTTGGCCGTACGTCGGATGTGTCAGTGCTCAATGTTATCCTTGCTACTCTTGAGGCACAAGTCACGGGGCAGACTGATGCCATCTTTGGTGAGAATATAGCTTCAGTAACCCTCCAGCTTAACACCGATTATATAGAAGATAAGGATTTCACCATTAGCATACTTGACGCTGCTGGAAATACAGTGCAAGACGCTCCAATTACCGACAGCTCCAATTTTAATGGCAGCGATATCATCACCCTTTATTTCTCGGTAGGCGAGGGCGTAAGCGATGTGCCAGTAAGAATTGATTATCTTGGCAAGTCTAAGGCTCAAACCATTATAAAGAGAATAGTGCCGGAATATAGCGCCACAGTTGACGCTTATGCCAATCATGCGCTGATTCAGATCGAGGCTCCCGATGCCTTGGCCCAGGCTGTGGCCCAATACGCTTATGTCACCTGGGATGGCAATAAGATGAGTGTATCGGGTCGTGATCTCGATCTGGGCATCATCTCACTGAGCGGACTGAATGCCTCAAAGACCTACGAGGTAAAACTGGTCACTGTTGAGGGCTCCTTTACGCCTACGCTCAAGTTTACCACTGAGAGCGCTGCTCAAGTGCCAGAGGGCGACTTTGAGGATGTATCCGAAGATATCGATTACCATAATCTGGCGCAGGGTGGCATCTACGCCAATACGACCTTCCCGATCTACAATATGCAAAACCATACCGATGTGAATGTGTGGTGGCCAAATAAATATTGGGCATGCGTCAATGACAAGACATTCTGCAGCAAGGCCAAGAACCACAATACTTGGTATATGCAGACCTCGACAGTGATTGACTTTGACAATAGCACATCTGGCTCAAAATGCATGCGCCTGTCATCGGTAGGCTGGTCAGTCGATGGCGAAGAGATTCAGCCCTATATGCAGCAAGAGGGCGAACAACTGCCATACAACGCCAATGTGCCCACGTGCGATCATCGCGCCGCTGGCAAACTGTTCCTTGGCAGCTACAAGTTTGATTACAGCACCTTGACAGAGACCTATACCGAGGGCGTGTCTTTCACCTCGCGCCCCTCATCTCTAAATGGGTATTACAAATATTCATGCGTTGATTCAGACGAATCAGACTATGGAACCGTCGAGATTTTGCTTATCAATGATGAGAGCTCAACCGAAATAGTGATAGGGTCGGCCGCAATGGAATTTCATGAGGCTCCCGACTTCATAACTTTCAACCTGCCAATTGAATATAATATCATAGGTACCAAAGCTACGAAACTCAAAATGATGTTCAGCTCAAGTCGCGGCTCTGGCACGATCGAGGAGGAGGACTCCCGAGTGCCAGTCGACGCTAATGTAGAGTTGTCTGAATTTCGCGGCAGCCAGCTATGGATTGATAATTTGACATTCGCTTATTAGAGAAAACGATAAAGATGTTATTCAGAAAGACATACCTATTGCTACTCATGGCGGCGCTAAGCATAGCGGCCTCGGCTCAGGATTTGCCAGATTCCCTGTGGGTATTCTCTGATACCTTGCCCGACGAGGTCAACGTGGAGGAGATGCTTATGCAGAGCGAGGTACCAGCCGACTCGTTGTTGATGAATAAGAGTCTCACTGACTCGATCATTGTCATCGAGGCGGTGGTCGATACTATTCCAGTAGCGCCCGAGATTCCAGAGTTCTCTCGTGGATTGAAACAGATTGTTTTTATCCCCAAGGGGCAGTGGATCACTGGCGTAAGTGTCAGCTACTCGCAGTCGAATCAGAAGAATTATCAATTCTTGATAGTCGAGAGCCTGGATGGAGACACCTATACATTCAAGGTGACCCCGATGCTGCTCTACGCTTTTGCCGACAACCTCGCCGCTGGCGGCAAGCTCGCCTATACGCGCCAGCGCACTCGCCTCGACTATGCCGATGTCAAAGTCGATTCTGAGACCGACTATGAGGTTGAGAATCTATACTCAATCTCGCACACATATTCGGCCATGGCGGCTTTCCGAAATTACATCAGCTTTGGGTCGAGCACGAGGTTTGGCATGTTCAACGAGGTGCAGCTCCAGTTCTCGGGCGGCGAGTCAAAGTTGTGCAATGGAGCCGGTGATGACCTGACTGGCACATTTGAGCGCACGTTCTCGTTCAATGTCGGCGTGGCTCCGGGCATGATAATGTTTCTCAACAATTATTCAGCCATCGAGGTCAATGTCGGCGTGCTGGGTTTCAACTACTCGCACACCAAATCCACCACCGACCAGGTGTACATAGCCAATCGCCACACCAAGTCGGCAAATTTCAGAGTTAACTTATTCAGCATCACCTTCGGTGTGGTGTTCTACCTATAAACGACAGCTAAGCATGAAGACTACGACTATATTCGTGTTACTGGGCCTCCTGCTCCTAAGCGGCTTGGCTGTTTACGGCCAAGAAGAGGAGGCGCCGTCAGTGGCGAGAAAGAAACTCATCACCGAGACGCCCGCCGAATACCTTGAGATGGTCAAGGTGGGCAAAGACACTGTGCCAATAGCCATACCAGACCGCAACTGGGGTCGGTATGACCGTGGCCTGTTTAATTACCTGTATATCCCCAAGGGCAAGTGGGCATTTGGCTTTACCGCCTCGTATGGCGAACTCAACACCGAGGATGTGCAATTGCTCTCAATCCTCAAAGATGTCGACTTTGATGGCAAGATTTATTCTCTCAAGCCTACGATCTCTTACTTCTTTAGCAGCAACCAGGCAGTGGGTATGCGCCTCAACTATACTCGCGGCGTGGGCGACCTGGCCAATCTGGCTATGGACTTTGATGATGACATTGATTTCAGTCTCCACGATGTCAGCTACTACTCTCAGAGCTATACCTTGGGTGTTTTCTACCGCAACTATGTGGGCCTGAATCGCGACAAGAGATTCGCAGTGTTCAATGAGGCCTCTCTCGAGTTTGGCAGCGGTTCGTCGCGCTTCAAGCGCTATTATGATGGCGAACTCTTTGACACCCATACTCTTTTCCGCACGGCGAGCCTGAATTTCAGCCCGGGCATCTGCGTTTTCCTCCAGGACTATGTGGCATTCAACCTGTCATTTGGCGTGTTCGGCATCAAGATGCGCCAGGAGGACCAGAAGACCAACGGAGTTGACGAGGGTTCAAGATTCTCGAGCGGCGCCAATTTCAAATTCAACATTTTCAATATCGACTTTGGCCTTTTGATAGTAATATGAAGACACTTGCAACTCGAATCTTTGTAGCGGCAATGGCCATTGGGGCAATCCTTTTGCCGAGCTGCTTGAAGAATGACATACCATATCCGCGCATCCAGGCCAATATCCTCTATATCTCGGCTGCTGGCGAGAGCCGCTCGGCTCAAATCGACAGCACCAACCGAGTGGCCACCCTTTATTTTCCCGAGGATGCCAATATTTATGAGGTGAAGATTGACTCATTCGCCTTATCGCCCAACACAACCATAGTCGAGGGTTCGCTCAGCCCCGACACCTTGATTGACCTCTCAGAGACATATTTCGTGGTGTTGTCGATGTACCAGGAATATCTGTGGCGCATCGTCAGCTCGCAGGACATTGAACGCTATTTCACTGTCGAGGGCCAGATAGGTACATCCACGATTGATGTGCCCGGACGCCGCGTGGTAGCCACCGTTGCAGCGCGCGTATCGCTCGATGCGGTGACTGTCGAGGCTTGCAAATTGGGTCCGACCAGTTCGGTCGCTACTCCCGAGCTCGCTGGTCATACCATTGATTTCACTTCGCCAGTTGTTGTCAATATCTCAAACTATGGCCACAATGAGCAATGGACAATCTATATCACCCAGACCGAGAGCACAGTTGAGACTATCAGGGTCGATGCTTGGACCAAGGTCGCTTGGGTTTACGGAGAGGCAGAGGCCAACAAGACCAACACTGTGCAGTATCGCATCAAGGGCGATACCGAATGGCTTACCGTGCCAGATAGTTGGCTCACCCACGATGGAGGCGACTTCTATGCCCGACTGGTCGGCTTGACTCCGCTCACCACTTATGAGGCTCGTGCCGTATCTGACGATGAGTATGGCGAGGAGATTGAGTTCACTACTGGTTCGGTAGTGCAGATGCCCAACAGCGATTTCGATAACTGGTGGCTTGACGGCAAGGTATGGAATCCTTGGGCCGAAGACGGCACATGTTACTGGGATACCGGCAACAAGGGCGCGACTACTCTGGGCCAGAGCAACTCCACGCCAACCGATGACACAGTGACTGGCACTGGCCAAGCCGCAAGGCTTGAGACCAAATTTGTGGGCATCGGCGTGATTGGCAAGTTGGCTGCCGGCAATATCTTTACTGGCTACTATGTGCGCACCGACGGCACCAACGGCGTGTTGAGCTTTGGCCGTGAATTTGAGGAGCGACCTACTAAGCTCGCGGGATACTACAAGTACACGACTGCGGCTATCAGCAGCACTACCACTGGATTTGAGGATCTGAAGGGTCGCCCTGACACTTGCATCATCTGGTGCGCGTTGATTGATACAGCCGAACCGTTTGAGATTCGCACCAACCCCAACAACCGTTCGCTTTTCGACCCCGACGGCGATTACGTTGTCGCTTATGGCAAGATTGAGAGCGGACACGACATTGAGGCTTACGAGCCATTTGAGATTACCCTCGAGTACAAAGCAACCAACCGCAAGCCTACCTATATAATAGTGACCGGCTCGGCCAGCAAATACGGCGACTATTTCACCGGCGGCAACGGGGCAGTGCTGTATCTCGATGATTTCGAACTCTTATACGATTACTAATGGACAAATATATAGATATTGACGGCCAGAAGGTGCACTACACCGAATCTGGCGACCCCCAGCGACCGCCTCTGGTGTTGATGCACGGGTGGGGGTGCAATACCACCACCTTGGCTTCGATCGAGAATGCCGCGCAAGACCTTTGCCATGTCTACAATATAGACTTTCCCGGTTTTGGCAAGAGCCCAGAGCCGGACGGGGTGTGGGGCGTGGAGGATTACACCCAGCTCGTTGAGAAATGGCTCAAAGCTATCGTGGTGGAGAATCCCATCCTGCTTGGCCATTCCTTTGGAGGCAGAGTAGGGATTCTGTACTCATCGCGCAATCCCGTATCCAAGCTCATACTGGTCGATGCGGCCGGAATCAAGCCCAAGCGTACGCTCAAGTATTATTACAAGGTTTATACTTTCAAGCTGCTGAAATTTTTGGCTCCCATCTTGCTCGGCAAGAAGCAAGCCCAGGAATTGATTGAGCGGCGCCGGGGCAAGAGCGGTTCGAGCGACTATGCCAACTCAACCCCCAAGATGAGAGCTATCCTCTCAAAGATTGTCAACGAGGACCTGAAGAAGGTGATGCCTCAGATCACGGCTCCGACCTTGCTGATATGGGGCGAGAAAGACACAGCCACGCCGCTGCGCGATGCCAAGATGATGGAGAAGCTGATTCCTGGCGGAGCGTTAGTGTCGTTTCCTGGCTGCGGCCATTACAGTTTTCTTGACAATCCGGTGCAGTTTCGGGCAGTGCTGCGCAGCTTTTTGACAGCCTGAAACCGAAAATTTGTGTGATTATAAGTTGATTTTGTTGAAATATTGTTTAAATTTAGGCCTATAGTAAAACATCAAACATATTGATTTATAG
>JAJBUH010000038.1 GCA_020860445.1 Bacteroidales bacterium
TTTCTGAAGTGAATACCATTTAAGATATATTAAATCGCGCCAATGTATTTGAACCACAGATTTACACAGATTCACACAGATTCGACCATGGAATTTGGGAGTAGCCTTATAACTTTTACCTTGCAGATGCCATTATGGTCATAGAGAACTTTAAATTTGTCGATCTCTTCTGTGGTATAGGCGGTTTTCACCAGGCCCTGACGGCTCTTGGGGGCGAATGTGTCTTCGCTTGCGATATCGACGAGGCTTGTCGAGAGACATATTACAGCAACTACGGGTTGATGCCGGTTGGCGACATCAAGAAAGTAGACCCGGCCGACATACCCGAGCATGAGGTGCTATGCGGAGGTTTCCCTTGCCAGGCTTTTTCAATAGCTGGCAAGCGCTTAGGATTTGGCGACCCCACCAAGGGCACACTATTTTTCGACATAATGCGCATTGTGCATTACCATCACCCCAAATACATACTGCTCGAGAATGTGCGCAATCTGGCCTCGCACGACCATGGCAACACCTGGAAGATTATCCACCAAAGTCTACTTGATGCCGGGTATAATGTGTCGGAGAAGCCGGTGATATTTTCACCTCACTACATAGGCATACCCCAGCATCGCGAGCGCGTGTTCATTATGGCAGTGAGGAAAGACGTAGGGCAGTTGCCAGAGTTTTTCTTCAATCGTCGCCGCGCCAAGCCGTGCTCAATATATACGGTGCTGCAAGACGATAGCGAAATCAAGAATGTGCAGCGCTACCGCATGAAAAAGCACGACATCGAGATAGTGAATCTGTGGAACGAATTTCTGGCTGGAATACGCAAGAATGTCAAGAAGTTGCCGTGTTTTCCGGTGACCGACCTGTACCTTTTCCCCAATCTCGACCGCTTTGACATACCCAATATGCACTATGAGAAGGCTATGTTTGCAAGGCGCAATGTTGAGCTATTCAACAAAGCTCCAGCCTTTATCACACGTTGGTTGTCAAGGGCTTACGAACTGCCAAAATTCCGAGGGTCAAAGCGTATGCTCGAGTGGCATGCCGGCAATCCTCAGAATCCAGACCTGTGGGAGACAGTGCTGCAGTTCCGCCAGTCGGGCATCCGCGCTCGCGAGGCGCACGTATTCCCCACACTCACGGCTGTGGTGCAAACCCCGATTGTGGGGCGATTCAAGCGCAAACTCACGCCGAGGGAGTGCGCCCGGCTGCAGAGTTTTCCGGATACTTTCAAGTGCAATCCCAAGGAGCATGAGGCATACAAGCAATTTGGCAACTCGGTCAATGTCGAGGTTGTGAAGCTATTTGCCCGCTTCCTGCTCGGCGATGAGGAAATGCACAATATCTATCGCAAGACCGAGGAGGACCTGCTTGAGGAGATGCCCAAGAAGCGAGGCCGTCCCCGCAAGGTGTATCCACCGGGCCAAGAGCCCAAGCGTGGTCGCCCACGCAAATATCCGCTGCCTGAGGATGGAGAACCGCTGCCTAAGCGCAAGCGCGGTCGTCCGAAGAAACAGCCAGTGGAGGTGCCAGTGCTGTTTGACGAAGACGGCAATCCCATATTGCCGCCTAAGCGCAAACGCGGACGGCCAAGAAAGTATCCAATTCCTTCGCTCTTTGATGAGATTGCGCCAACCCCGGTGCCGGTAATCGAGGAGCCGTTGCCCGAACCAGATGAGGAAGAACTTGACGATATCATCGAGCAAGCCGAGGAAATTGAGAAACTCGTGATGCTTGAGGACCCAAATGTTGGGCCCGAGGATACCGAGGATGTCGATGTCGAAGAGGCAGCAGAACTGATTGAGGCCCTCAACGAAGAGGTCGAAGGCACGGATACCCAACCCGACGAAGACGACAATCTGGGCCATGACTTAGAGTACTGGTTTGAGGAGCGCGAACGCCTGGAGGCCCTCAATCAAGTGCTGCTTGCCGAGGACAAGGAGCGCCGAGCCATAGCTCGCGCCAATGGTTATCGCAAGAAAGACCCGAATCAGCCGCCTCGCAAGCGAGGGCGCCCCAGGAAATATCCTCTGCCTGAGGACGGAGGACCTCAACCACCGCGCAAGCGAGGGCGACCCAAAAAAGAAACGCCCCAGCCAGTGGCTGGAGCGCTCGGGGAAGATGCGCCGCCTAAACGCAAGCGCGGACGTCCCAGGAAAAATCCTTTATGACTCGCGATTGAGTAAGAAACGCTCAACATCGAGTGCAGCTCGGCAGCCGCTACCGGCTGCCGATATTGCTTGCTGGTAGCTGGGGTCGCAGACATCGCCAGCGGCGAATACCCCCTTGATGTTGGTGGCTTGAGTGCGGCCATGCAGGATAATATATCCCTCGTCGTCGAGTTCGAGTTGGCCCTTGAAGAGTTCGGTGTTTGGCTTGTGGCCGATAGCGAGGAAGAAACCGTCGATGGCGATGTCAAAGAAACGCTCGTCGGGTTCGCCCTTGTATTCCACCAGATGAGCGCCCTCGACATACTCTTCGCCGAATAGGCCCACGGTGTTGGTGTTGAAGAGCACCTCGATCTTGTCATTTTCAAACACGCGCTTTTGCATCACCTTTGAGGCGCGCAGATAGTTTTTGCGTACGATCAGATACACCTTCTTGGCGAGACCAGCCAGATAGCAGGCTTCTTCGCATGCTGTGTCGCCGCCGCCGACTACGGCAACCACGCGGTTGCGGTAGAAGAATCCATCGCAGGTGGCGCAAGTCGACACGCCCAGACCGGCGTATTTCTTCTCATCGGGGATGCCGAGATAGCGGGCATAAGCGCCGGTGCAAACGATTACCGATTCGGCGTGCACCTCTTCGCGGCTATCGATGGTGACTTTAAATGGATAATGCTCAAAATCTACGGCGGTGACGCGGCCAGCGCGGATGTCGGCGCCAAAGCGCATAGCTTGTTTGCGCAGGTCGGCCATCAGTTCCGGGCCGGTGATACCCTCGGGATAACCGGGGAAGTTCTCAACTTCGGTAGTAGTGGTGAGTTGACCTCCGGGCAGATGGCCCTCGTAGAGCACAGGCTGCAGATTGGCACGCGAGGTGTAAATAGCGGCGGTGAAGCCGGCGGGGCCGGAGCCGATAATAAGGCACTTAATCATAAATATAAGGTATTAGGGATAAGAGATAACGTGTTAGGGTAAAATTTGCTATCGTATCAGGGGGGGGTAGGATTCCTAGGATGCCCTAGGATACCTATTTGATTAGGATTCTTAGGATGCCTAGGATTCCTAAGCCACCTATCTCAGGTCTATTACTGAGGCTTTGGGGTAGGTGGAGTAGGGGAATTGGAATATTGTCTTGGCTGGGGCTTTGTCGAGGCGTTGGTAGCCTGACACTGTGATGTCGAGCTTGGCGTTGTTGGCAAAAGTGGCATTTATCTCAATGGGCAACCAATCGGTGGTGTTGACGATAAGGGTGGCGCTTTTGACAGAGTTGTTTTTGGCCAGCGGTGTAAGCACGACAGTGTAGGTCATGGGGGTAGAGGTCTTGACTTCGGCCTTGTAATGCGAGGCGTAGTGATTGATGATGTCAAAGGGGTTGATCTCCATCAATTCCTCGGCAGTGGGTTCGCTCAGCGTCACCTCATTGGTCTTTGTTTGGTAGCTCCACAGCACTTCGCCGTCGTACCAGGCGCCAAAGTCGCCGCTATTGACCGAGAATTTCTCTTGAGCCACGGTCAATGCGCCATTGACCTGGGTGCCATCGTTGGCTTTTGCCACATAGTTGACCGATAGGGCAGGGGAGGAGTCAATGGCCTTGGCGGTATTGGCCAGCACTTGGCTGGCCGTGTACTGGGCCATGGCGCAAATGGCGCTGAATATTAGGGTAAAGAGGGATAAACAGATTCTCATTTTGGAGGGGGGGGATTATAATTGCGACAGGAATCGAGGGAATCGACAAAAATCGATATAGAGGGGAATGAGGAGAAGCGGATCATTGCCCCAGCATCTGCTCGAGGCTCATTGAATCCATGAGGATGGCTCGGGGCTTGGAACCATTGACTGGGCCGATGATGCCGGCAGCCTCCATTTGGTCCATCAAGCGGCCAGCGCGGTTGTATCCGATGTTGAATTGGCGTTGGAGACTCGAGGTGGAACCGATTTGGCGTTGCACCACAAAGCGGGCGGCTTCGTCAAACAGCGCATCCCTCTCGCCAGTGTTGGCACCGGCAGCGGCGCCCTCTGCTCCCTCGGGTATGTATTCGGGCAGATAGTAGGCGTGCTCGAATCCGACTTGCTGGTCGATGCTTTGGATAATGCTCTCAACTTCTTCGGTCGAAATGAAGGCGCATTGCACGCGCTCCATCGAGCCATTGTGGCTGAATAGCATGTCGCCTCGGCCAATCAGCTGGTTGGCGCCGGGACTGTCGAGAATTGTGCGGCTGTCCACCATCTGAATTACGCGGAAGGCTATGCGGCCGGGGAAGTTGGCCTTGATGATGCCCGTAATCACATTGGTCGAGGGTCGCTGGGTAGCGATGATCATGTGTATGCCTACGGCGCGAGCCTTCTGGGCGATACGCGCGATTGGCATCTCCACCTCCTTGCCAGCAGTCATAATCAAGTCGGCAAACTCATCGACGATAACCACTATGTAAGGCAGATACTTGTGGCCATCGGATGGGAGCAAGCGGCGCTCGGTGAATTTCTTGTTGTACTCCTCAAGCGAACGCACACCGGCCTTGCGGAGCATGGCATAACGGTCGTCCATCTCAACGCATAGCGAGTTGAGGGTCTGGATTACCTTGCCCATATCGGTAATGATGGCATCATCCTCGTCGGGCAGTTTGGCCAGATAGTGGCGCTCAAGGCGCGAGTAGAGGCTGAACTCTACCATCTTGGGGTCGATCAGCACAAATTTCAGTTCGGTAGGGTGCTTCTTGTACAGCAGCGACGCAATTATAGCGTTTAGGCCTACCGACTTACCCATACCGGTGGCACCAGCCACGAGCATGTGGGGCATCTTGGCCATATCGGCGATGAAGATGTCGTTGCTGATAGTTGCGCCCATAGCCATAGGCAGGGCCATTTTGCACTCTTGGAATTTCTTGGAGGCAATGACCGAACGCATCGACACCGTCTGTGGATCGCGGTTTGGCACCTCGATGCCGACAGTGCCTTTGCCGGGGATTGGGGCTATGATGCGGATGCCGAGGGCCGAGAGACTCAGGGCAATGTCATCCTCGAGACGCTTGATCTGGGAGATGCGCACGCCTTCAGCTGGCACAACCTCGTAGAGCGTAACGGTCGGACCCACTGTAGCCTCGATGCGCGAGATGGGTATGTTGTAGTCACCGAGAGTCTTGACGATGCGGTCCTTGTTGGCCTGTTGCTCCTCCATGTCGATTACGGTTCCCGACTTGCGATCCTCGAGCAGGTCAATGCTGGGGAAGCGGTAGCGCGACAATTCGGCGCGATGGTCATAGATGCCGGATGGGTTCTCCGGGGTCTTGGCAATCTTGTCAGCGAGTTCGATTTCGGCTGCCTCGACAGTAAATTCCTCCAAGGCAGGGGTTTCTTCTTCCTTAGCTTGGGACAACTCTTTGATAGACTCGTCAGCCTGTGGCAAGTCTTTGATAGGTTCTTCCTCGATGGGAAATTCCTCGTCTTGGGACTGTGGGAGAGCGGGAATTGTTTCCTCTTCCTTTTGCGCTTCGATTTCTTTAGCCTCAGGAGTTTCTTGCTGAGCATGGTCAGCTGGGGAATCGATGGCAAAGCCGGGTTCGTCATAGTCGGCTATGTCTTGCAATTGCCGACCACCGATAGTGGCGTGGGGCTCCGGCACGAGCGAGAATCCCTCGGCTATGGGCTTGGCGGCATCATCGGCCTCGGTGACCACAACCTCCATTGATGGGCGCTGAGCAGTTTCGGTTTCTTCTTGAGTCTCCGTGGCTTTCTCAGCGGCTTCGGCTGCTGCAGCTGCGGCGCGACTCTCCTCTTCAGCGGCCACGGCATCCTCAAGGGCCCGTTGGCGCTCTTTGCGCAGTTGTTCTTGCAAGCGGCGGCGATACACAGCCTCGCGCCACTTGGTCCAAGCGGTATGCAATTCGTTGAGATAAACGCAAGCGACAGCCGCCACCAACAAGGCTGACACGCAGGCCGCGCCTATCCATGTGGCATTGTCCATCAGGAATTTATTGGCGTAATAGCCATGAGTGCCACCCCAATGGATCACAGATTCAGAGTTGAAAGTCACCAAGCCCAGCACCATAGAAATGGTGATACTCACCAATAGGCATTTGAATGTGAGTGACCAGAAATGGCACTTCTTGAATCCGAGCAAGCCCATGGCGAGCATCCAGGCATAGATAATGAGCACTGCGCTGCCCAAGCCGAGCGAATCGCACAGCATCACATGGGTCAGCCAGGCCCCGAATCCTCCGCCCAGATTTTGTATCTGGCCTCCAGCTGCCATTTCGGCAAATGTCGAGTTGAGCACTAAGCTTTGGTCCAGAGCTCCAGTCTTGAAGTATGATACCAGGGCTATGACAACAAATACGCACGACAATATCAGAGCGATGCCGAGGAAAATCCTCAGACGCTCGTCGGTGAAGAAGCGTACAAATATATTGGGCCGATTCGGCTTTTGTTTCGGTTTTTTCTTTACGCGAGGCTGAGGGGGAGCCGGGGTCTCGGCTTGAGCTTGGGACGTCGATGCGTCAGAATCAGCTTCGTGAGTTTCGGGCGCAGGAGGCACGGCCACGGCTGTAGGCACCGTGCGAGCGGTGGCTCGGGCGGCGTTCATCGCAGCGCGTGTGCGTCGCTGAACACGCGTAAAGCTATCTTCGGGCTCAAACCCGTCGATATTCATGTCAAGATCTTCTGCTTGAGCCATATATTAAATGAAAAGTGAAAAATGAAAAGTGAAAAATGAAAAGAGAGGGGAGGGGAAGGTCACTTTTTCATTTCTTTGAGCTGGCGTATGTAAGCCTCGGGGTCGGGGGCCTGGAAGACAGCCGAACCGGCCACGAGCACATCGGCTCCAGCCTCGGCGAGCTGCTGGCCAGTCTCGAGGTTTACTCCTCCGTCGATTTCAATCAGAGCCTTCGAGCCTTGGCTGTCAATCAGTTCGCGCAGACGGCGCACCTTGTCGAGGGTGTTGGGGATAAACTTCTGACCGCCGAATCCGGGGTTGACGCTCATCAGCAACACCATGTGCACCTCAGTGATTACGTTGCGCAGCATCTCGACCGGGGTGGCGGGACACAGGGTGACAGCCGGGAACATTCCAGCCTCGGCAATCTGATGGATAGTGCGGTCGAGGTGGATGCAAGCCTCCTGGTGCACATTCACGATCGAAGCTCCGCAATCCTTGCACTCCTGGATGTAGCGCTCGGGTTGCACAATCATCAGATGCACATCGAGGGGTTTCTTGGACTTTGCGGCAATGGCTTTCATTACGGGAAACCCGAATGAGATGTTGGGCACGAACACACCGTCCATAACATCGATGTGCACCCAATCGGCCTCGCTGCGATTGAGCATCTCTACGTCTTTGTCTAAGCAGCCGAAATTTGCGGCCAGAATCGAAGGAGATATAATCATAGGGTTGGTTGTTTTTTATGGAATGCGCGAAAGAGGATAAAGAGGATGCAGCCCACGCCGATGGCGAGGCCAGCATAAGTCAGGTAGTCGTTGTATTGCTCCACTTGGTTCATCAGGTCCTCGAAAGGCACAGTCTTGCCGAGCCAATAGCCCAGGGCAGCCAGCACGCAATTCCATACGCCAGCGCCAAGGCAGGTGAAGATGATGAATTTGCCAATGTTCATACGAGCAAGACCGGCGGGGATTGAGATCAGCTGACGCACTGCCGGCACCAGACGGCCGAAGAATGTGGAGGCGGCTCCGTGCTTGTCAAAGAATACCTCGGCTTTTTCGACCTTTTCCTTGTCCAACAAGCAGATATGGCCCAAGCGGGAATTGGCAAAAGCATACACGATGGGACGACCCAGCCACAAGGCCAGGTAGTAGTTAACCAGAGAACCAGCCAATGCGCCGGCTGTAGCTACGATGACAATCAGATATACGTTCATGTCGGCCACATGGTCGCCATGGGCTGTGGCAAGGTAAGCGGCCGGTGGCACCACAAGCTCGGAGGGGAAGGGTATGAAGGAACTTTCGATGGCCATGAATATGAACACAAACCAATAATTGGCATGGTTCACAAACCAGTCAAAGAAAGTGGAAGCGTCAAAAATTGAGAGTACTATCATAAGTGTTTTTTTAGGAATAACATTATTCAGTGCAAAGTTACGGATAATTTTTGGCACATAAAAGATAAAAAACACAAAGCGGCATAAAAAAAGCGAGAGCCCTGGTGGGACTCTCGCTGATTATGGAGATTAGGGAGCAGTGGTGGGGTCGGGCGCTGTGGTAGGATTGAGGATTTGTCGAGCCACACTCACCAGGCGCGGCACAAGGCGCGTGACCGTCATTTTGTAGTTGGAAATCAGCACTATAAGCAAGACAATAAGCGTAGCGTAGCACATCCAGCCGTAACATTCCTTCATGGCCACCGGCAGGGCGTGGGTGGTGACAAGGCGGCTAAACTCGCTGGCATTGCCCGAGATGGCATCGAGGTTGCTGGCCAGGTCGGCAGTGGCCTTGGTGGTCTCTATTTGGAATAGGCGCTCGACAATGCCGGCACCGAGGGCTGTGCCCGGCCCGCAGCGCATGAATCCGAGGATGCTGATGTTGCAAAAGAAATGAGGCCAGGGGATGCGTTGCGACATGGCGTAGGTGCCCAGAGTGTCGATAGTGCACTCGACCATTCCATAGCAGAAGATCGGCACGTACATGTAGATTTTCTCGGTCACCTCTTGCACTATGAAATACATGCCCAAGTCATAAATCATGAGCAGGGTGAAAGTGGCGAAAAGCATCTGCCTCAGGCTCCATTTCAGCCTGATTATCATGTAATAGGCAAAGATGCCTCCGGCTACGATGCCAAGCAGCTCGGGATAGTTGAGGTCGATGGCATTGATAGTGTCATAGCCGAGCACTGCGCTCACATAGGCAGGCTGTATGATGTGGATGGCTCCAGCAGTGAGCAGAAAGCCCAAGAAAAGGATATAGAAATACCACGTGATGCGGTATCCAAAAGCGGCCAGGGGGATGTAGGGGTCTTTCTTGAATCGCGACCAAATCAGCGTCACGGCAAGCAAGCCGAGGGTTATCCAAGTAGCATTCCAGATTTCTTGGCCATCCCACCAATCATAGTGTTCGCCAAAGTTGAAGATATATACCACGCCGATGGCAGTGGCGCTCCATAGCAGCTGGCCAATCCAGTCGACACCTTTGAGCGGCACGAATGGGCCGGAGCGGTGGTCGGGCTTCATCATGAAGTAGACGATGGCGTCGATAAACATCATCATCACCACAATCACCAAATACATGAGTTTCCAGTTGGTGAAATAAGCCACCCAGGTCGATACTACGCCTGAGAGCATCACCGCGCCGCAAACAAATATGTAGATTACAGGCAGAAAGACGCCAAAACTGCGAGTGGGGGTCATGTTGAGCTGGACAGTGGATACGCAGCTAAACATACCCATCATCTTGAAATAGCCGCACAGATAGCAGATAATCCAGAATATCCACTGGTTGGTGCAATACATGGCCAGCACCGAGCAGCACAGGCAGCCAATGCTGGAGACGAAGAACATCTGACGGGTGAAGAAGTAGAACTTCCAGCGGAATAGCATGGGGAATATGATGTTGAGGCCCACGAGCGAGCAGTAGCTCGCCATGGTCACATCAGCGCTGATGTAGGCGAGTTCGCCTACGATCTGCGTAATCGAAGCCGCATACACGCCGCCAGTAAACTGGTAGAAGAGTATGAATACAATCACGATCCAGAATCTGAATCGGTGAGGGCAATAGTCCTTGAACATCAAGAGCTGACGCATCACCCTCACAGGGGGCATTCCTGTCATATAGTTATGAGTTGTGAGTTATGAGTTATGAGTGCCTGTGCCACATAGTGGCACAGAACAGTAGCCGCCATCCGGATTAGGGAGTGGGGCTTCCCCAGAAGGCGGTAGCCTGCCCTCGCAGTGGGGGTTAGGGAGCCAATACCTTTACCTCGGCATTCATGCCAGAGCGGAGACGAGACATGGATTGGGGTGAGTTGCCCTTGAAGAGGATTTTGACGGGGATGCGCTGCTGGATCTTGACAAAATTGCCATTGCTGTTGTCGGTGGGGATGGGTGAGAATTGCGCACCGGTGGCTGGCGATATTTGCGAGATGTAGCCGTGGAATGTGACGCCAGGTATGGCATCGACAGTGATTTTCACCGAGTCGCCCTCGGCCATTCCGGCTGTCTGTTTTTCCTTGTAATTAGCGATTACCCATACGTCGCTGGTGTCGACAACTGATAGCAGTGTCTGGCCTGGCTGCACGAGTTGGCCCGGCAAGATGGCTTTGCGCGAGCAATAGCCATCGCAGGGAGCGGTGATGACTGTATATGACAAGTTGAGGCGAGCCAGGTCAATTTGGGCTTGCGCCAGGTCGACCATGGCATCGTTCTGACCGAGGCGCACAGTCTGCTCTTGGCCAACGAGCGAAGTCGAGTGCTTTTGGCGCGAGAGCATATCGTATTTGGCTTTCATGGCCTGATAGTTGGTAGCCACGGCATCGTATTGCTGCTGGGTCACAGCCTCTTGCCGCAGCAGTTCGGTGTATCGGTCGAGTTCTTTCTTGGCATTGTCCATCAGTGCCTTGACCTCGGCGACGGCTGCCTCGTTGACATTGACATTGCTATTGGTGGTAGTGATGGCTTGGTGCATAGCAGAGCGGCCAGCCAGAGCGTTTTGCAAGTCAGCTTCGGCTAGTGCGAGGCGCAACTGATACTCAGCATCCTCGATCACGACCAGAGTGTCGCCTTTTTTGACCGGTGTGAAGTCATCAAATCTCACCTCGGTCACAAAGCCCTGGACGCGGCTGTTGATAGGCACAATCAGTTGGCGCACTTGCGCATTGTCGGTATATGTCGATGAGGTGAAGCCGGCGAACATGTACACAACCCAGGCCAAGCCTAGGACAATGAGTACGATTACGCCTATATTTTGCAGCATGCGGCGAGTTTTCTGTTTCATAGCGTTCCGGAGATGTATTTGAGTTGGAAAAGTGAGATGAGGGTGTTGATGCGAGCGTTGACGAGGCGCGTCTCAGCATCGAGTTTTGCCGTTGAGGCATCGAGCATGTCGGTGAGCAGGGCTATGTCATTGCGAAATCGGGTATCGACTATGCGATAGTTCTCTGTAGCGAGTTCGACATTTTTCTGCTCGGTGGCAAGCATTTCTTGGGCCTGGAGATACAGGGTGTAAGCCTCGTGGATCTTGCGCTCGAGGGCATCGGTGACGGCAGTGCGCTGTTCGGCGATTTGGGTAATATCCAACCGCTGTTTCTTTTCGGCCTTGTTGGTCTTGAATAGCGATGACAGTTTGTAGCTTACGTTTACGCCCACCAGCCAGTAGTTGTAATTTTTGTTGATAGCCGGAATCTCAAATGTCACAGGGCCAGAGATTTGATCTCGAGCGATAAGGCCGATAGCAGGGAATCGCTCAGCGCGTGTCAGGCGCAGGGCGGTGTTGGCAATCTCCTTTTGGGCATCGACAGCTTGGAGTTCGTGATTATTGGCTGAGGCCAAGTCGAGCCAATAGTTCTCGCCTTGGTCGGGCAGGGGAGTGAGCAGCAGAGCTGAGTCTGGCACAATGCGCGTCTCTGGATTGAGGCTCAGCATCGATGTGAGGTCGCGATTGAGGATTGACAGTGAGTTGCGAATCGATGTCAGGTCATAGTTGAGCGATGACAGGCGCAACTCGTATCGGGTGATGTCATTTTTCAGCACTGTGCCCTGCTCGTGTCGGGCGCGCATGCTCTCAAGCAGCTGGTTGGTTACGGCAATGTTCTCGACATACACGCGCTCGAGGTTGCGCATCTTGAAGAGATTCAGATAGGATTGCACCAGCGAGAACCTCATGCCCGAGCGCTCCATATCCACACCGATACCGGCCAGAGCGTATTGCTGCTCAGCCATCTTGATGCCGCCGGAGATGGCTCCGCCAGTGAATAGGGGTTGGTAGACATCGAGGGCGAGAGAGTTGCCGAAATGTGGCAGTTTGTCTCGCATGGCATTTGAGAAGTCGCGGTCGAGGATGGTGCCGTCGCCGAGGTAGTTGATAGTCAGGTCCGCTGTAATCTCAGGCAGCCGGGCAGAGCGGGCCACATCGATGCCCTGCTTGGCTACAGCGGCTCGCGCTTGCGAGGCTCGCAGGTCGGCATTTGAGCTTTCGGCCTGTTGGAAAATCTCCTCGAGGCTCATATACAGCTCTTGGGCCGGAGCATGCACAGATAGACATGCCCATGCCGCTGCAAGAATCATTTTCTTACGCATAGGGAATAGTGAAAATGTAGGGGTGAAAGATTTAGAAATAGAGGGGTAGTAGGGACAAAAAAATAGTAGGGAGCAGGGCCCGGTGGGCTCGATCCCATTATTGGAATTTGGCTCCTCTATTTGGTAGGCTTAAGCCAATGGCTGAATGATTTGCACAAAGTACCGACCACGGCGTATGTGCTTGGCGTTAATCTTGATACGTTTAAATCTTTTTGATGTCATATACTGCAAAGCGCTAGAAATACGCTTTTCCGACTGCAAAGTTACGAATTGTTTTCATATTTCGTAGGATTTCGTTACAAATTTTATCTATATTGTTTTGTGGGAATGGAAATTTATTGGTAATTTTGCACACTTACATACTATATAGAACAGAAAATGAGAAAACTTTGCTGCTTTGCGCTGCTCTCTGCGACCGCGCTATCAATGTGGGCTGGAGACATCGCTTTTACTTATTCGGCTGGTGGAGAAGCAACAGCCTACGGTACCGGAAAAGGAGAAACTTACGAAGTAGGAATATGTCTGCCGGCTGCCGATTATGGATTGATTGGGAAGAAGATTACGGCTATGAGCGTGCCTGCCTCGCAAGCCGAGAATCTGACCGATTTTACCTGTTGGATTACCACCTCGCTTGATTTGGTCAAGGTTGATGGCAAGAATACCTTTGTGCCCGACCTGTCGTCCGATCCAATGCGGCCGGATGAGAATGGCATGCTCACTTGGACCCTATCTGAGCCATACTTGATCGAGGATGACGAGGTATTTGCTGGATATGAGGTGGCAGTCGATATCCTCGATGATGACACCAAGTATCCTATTCTGGTAGAGAATGACACCTACGATGACAATGGTTTCTGGATTCGCGCTACACGCTCTTACACCCGCTTCACCTCTCTGTCGGTAACCGAACGCAAGGTGTTGCCATTGGTTTTGACCATCGAGGGCGACTTTACCGAGGCTAACGCTGTGATTGAGCTCCCAGAGACCCAGCGAGTGTCGGTGGCCGACCCGATGCTGCTGCCCGTGACAGTGCGCAATCGTTCGCTCGAACCCATAACCTCTCTTACCTATAAATATTCAGTAGCTGGATTAGAGGGCGAGAAGCAGTTCGAACTTGCAACACCCATTCAGGTCAACTACAACTATGCAACCTCGGTCACTATAGAATTGCCCCGGGTAGAGCATGGCGAGTATGATGTAGAGGTAGCCCTCACGCAAGTAAATGGCGAAGACAATCTCTCGACACAGTCGGCCCAGGGAGGTATCACCGTGCTGTCGTTTGTGCCAAAGAAGCGCCCATTGATGGAGGAGTTTACTGGCACTTGGTGCGGTTACTGCCCCAAGGGATTTGTAGCTCTTGAGAAAATGTCAGAGCTGTATCCCGACGACTTTATCGGCGTCGCCTACCATGACGGCGACCCCATGCTTATGAAAGATGAGTATCCCGATCTCGGCGTACCCGGATTCCCAGCTGGCGTGATGGACCGCGTGAGCATGTTTGACCCCTATGAGGGCGAAGATGGGGTGAACTTCGGCATCGAGGCCACTTGGCTGAGATATGCTGCCGAGGATGCCGACTTTGACATCGACCTTGATATAGAGTGGGACAATGCCCAACTCAATCTGACCTCAGAGATCACTTGGGCAGTAGAGCCAGAAGAGGGAAGCCAGTATATGGTCAACTATATCTTAGTTGCCGATGGACTGTATGGCGAAAACGAGCGCGACCGCAACTGGTGGCAAAACAATTACTATTCCGGTGATACATCTTACATGCCCTATATGGAGATGTTCCAGGAGGGTGACAGCTATGTCGCTGGTCTTACCTTCGACCATGTGGCAGTGCTGATGGCCAGCAAATATGGCTTGTATCCCATCATCAAGAGCGATGAATTTGAGGTCGACGTGCCATACCAGCACACCTATACTCTTAACACAGAGAACGCTGTCAACTCAGCCGGTACCCTTCTGATCCAGGACTATGACCAGCTGCATGTGGTGGCTATGCTCATCGACCAGTCGAGTGGCGCCATCCTCAATGCTGTCAAGAAGTCATGTGGCAAGGCTCCCGAGGGCTTGGGCGGAGTAGCATCAGCCATCACCGATCGCCAAGCAACCTCATCGGTATATTATGACTTGCAAGGTCGCCCAGTGAGCAACCCGGCTACCGGCATCTATATCCGCACCGTCCGCTACACCGACGGCACCACCGAGTCAACCCTGATCAAGCATTAATCACCGTAGCGCCACGGTTCCCCGCGCTTCGGGCGCGGGGCTCCTCTTCCAAAAGCCAAAAATTAAAAACCAAAAACCAAAAACCAATATAACCTGCTTATGAGAAAATTAAACCTTGCATTGCTGATGCTCGGTGGAGCCGCTTTGACAGCGAGCGCAGCCGACACTGGCACCTATTACGCTCTGCCCGAGGGCGTGGGCATTTCCCTCTCCCCTTCAGGCCAGTATGTGATAGGCTTTGAGTATGGCCAGCCCTACAGCTCGTTTGTGATGGACTTGACCACAAAGAGACCTGACTGGTTCTCAAACTACGCATCTTCTGACGAAGAGAGCGGCCGCGCACGCGGTGTCAACGACAATGGCACAGTGGTAGGCGACATGTACGACCCCGACTTTGTGTGCGAAGAGACTGATATCGAGTGGGATACCACCGGTCCACACTACGATGTGCCTCTGCATACCGCTTTTGTCTACAAAGATGGCATAAAGACCAAGCTTGACCACTGCGCCAACAATTCGGCCGACTGGGACTCGAATCACGAGAATCCCGACTACTACAAGCATACCACCGATGGCTCGTATGCCGTAGCTATTAATAATGAAGAGACCTTGATTCTGGGTTACCTCAACTATTGCGGTTATTCCTATCCTTGCTATTGGGAATGGGATGACGAGGCACAGGCTTGGGGCGCAGGCACACTGGCTCCCCAGGGCGAAATCCCGCAGTGCAGCGAGAACTACTATCGCTTTGACTGGACCCCCGACGGCGCCCGCGCTATCTTCGCGCCGATGTATGTCTACAAGCCCTACCAAATCTATACCTACGGTCAGGAGACTGTATCGTTCAGCGCCAGCAATGTTGGTTCGACCTGCGATGCCGCTATCTCGCCTGATGGCAAGCTGATGGCTTTTGCCACTTATGATTCTGACCTCACCGACGATTGGCACCTCGGCCTCCACGATTTCGAGACTGGCGAGACCCAACTGCTGGCTCTGCCCCAGGGCATGCGCGTGCAATTGCGTCCGACTTGTGTGACCAACGACCGCAAAATCTATTTCTACCTGTTTGAGACCTCGCTCAAGTGGGCCTTCTATGTTTGCGATTTCGACAACCAGTCATTTGTTTCGATTGATTCGTTTGTCTCGACTTATGAGATTGAAGACCTGCCTACAACAGCGCTCAAATACTCAATTCCAATCCGCGTGAGCGATGATGGCAAGACAATCCTCGCCAGCTACACCAGCTCGACCCAGGTGAAATCATCTTATGTGATTACCCTCCCCGACTATGAGGCAGTGATCCCGTCATCGGCCAGCGATGCAGTGCTCTTCTACAGCAGCCCATCGACTGCCGCTATCGTTTGGAGTCCGGTTGAACTCTCGGGCGACTACGAGGTTGACCATTATCTGGTGACTGTCGACGATGTTGAGCAACCCGTGATTGAGCCTACAGCAGTCGCTGATGGCAAACTGCGTTGCGACTTTGACCTTGCAGCTGATGGCCAGACCCATACTGTGAATCTATACACCGTGGTCAAGGTTGACGATAAGGAATACATGTCAGAGGCAAGCCAGCGTACAGTGTGCATGTCGGCCGACACCAGCTGCTACTTCTTTGAGGATGTTGACTCGCGCAGCGGATACACCTCGGCTGGACAATACTACTACACTGGCGACACCTGGATGGATTGCGGCGGCAATGGCGGCACTCGCTATTATGACGTATCCACCAACTCGGGCACCAATGGCAGCGTGATCTATGAGGGCTTCTCCTACGGAGTTGACGACAGCGGCGAGGGCAATGACTGCTATCTCACCACCCGCTTCCTTGATGCTACCAACGCTTCGGGTCTGCTGCTGACCTTCTCTTATGCTCGCGGTTCATCATTCACCGACCTGCCAGCTGATGAGACTTGCTACTTCGCAGTTGAGTGTGCAAACGATGGCTACAATTGGGAGCGCGTATTCAGCAAGGTGGCTACCGACATGCTCTACAACGCATACAGCTATGAGCTAATCGACATTTCGCAATATTGCGGTGATAATTTCCAGGTGCGCTTTGTGACCCACAACGGCGCTGCTGCTTCCTACAGCGTGCTGCTCGACTATGTTGGCGTGATTGATCCCGCTGCCTTGGTTGAGGCTCCCGCTGGCCTGACTGCCATCAAGAACTCGACTGACGAGGTAACCCTCGCTTGGAAAGGCTCGACTGGCGAATATCAGGTAAGCTATTGCCCATGGCAATGGTCAGGCTGCTGGTACAGCTCGATTGGTCCCGACACCGAATCGCTCATCGTGGCTGTTGACATCACTCCCGAGATGCTCGAGCCTTATGTGGGCATGTACATGAACTCTGTCTTCGCCAACGTATATGACAGCTATACCCCGGTTTGCAAAGGCCAAGCCATCATCTATGAGATGGTTGACGGCACTGCTGTTGAGATAGCCCGCGAGGAGTTTGCCAACACTGCATTCGCTATGCTTAGCGACGACGCTACCTATATGCCTTCGAGCCACTGCTATCTGTCAGAGCCCAAGCAAATCGAGGCTGGCAAGACCTACCGCGTGGCCCTGCGCATCTATGACTATGCTTCTGGCTCATGCCCCATCTGGTACAGCTCGACCCTCGACGGTTACAGCATTGGCGTGACCGACCTCTATTCTGAGGACGAAGGTCTGACTTGGGGTTCGCTCACCAAGGAGTTCGGCTATGACGATGATGGTGAATACGCCTATAAGTGCATCCTGCCTCTGCGCCTTGGCATCGTTGAAGAGCCCAGCAGCGAGAATCCCATAATGGATTCAGCCCTGTATGCCTTTGACGTGCTGCGCAACGGCGAGAAGATCAACGAGCGTCTCGTTTCGTTCACAGAGCAGCAATACACCGACGAGGCTCCTCTGGCCGAGAATGCCGCTTACCAAGTGCGCGCTTACTATCGCGATGGCCGTATCAGCGACCTGAGCGAGGCTCTGAATGTCACAAGCGCATCGGTGAAATCAGTCGAGAGCGAACTCAAGAGCGTGGATGTGAAGGTTACTCGCGGCCTGATTACCCTTAATGGCCCATTTGAGGAGGCCGCTCTCTACACGGTGGCTGGCCAGAAGGTGCTGAGCACCAAGCAGGCTGCTATCTCGACCACCGGCATGACCGCTGGTGTGTATGTGCTGCGCATCAACACTGGCGCTGCCGCCGAGGTTACCAAGGTGCTTGTTAAGTAATAAATCTCAATACTCAAAAACTAATCACTGCAAATGAAAAAATTCTGACTGCAGCGGCTGCAAGCTTGGCGCTTATGGCGCCAGGCGCAGCTTTTGCTGCCGATTGGGTTGAGCCTACGCTCACCGTCATCGATGAAGAGAGCGGAATGCTCCAATGGCCCGAGGGCTACACCGTAGATGTTGACCTCAATGGCTATGCTTGGCTAACTGAGAATGATCTCTGGGTGGGTGATATGCTGGCCGAGGATTCGCAGCTCTATCCCATGGGAAATGTGATGTATCTGATATTTCCCGTGTCTTTGACCGAGGGCTACAACTATAACTTTTGCATGCCCGCTGACCAGTACACTTTGGCTTGTGATGGCGAGAGCGTGACCACTCAGGATCTTTCCATAGACTTCACTTATGGCACTTCGACCGGAGGAGATGATGGCATAGAGATTACATTGGCTTATGCCGACTGCGTGGCATCGTTCACCTTCCCGATGGGTTATGCTATCGAGGTGGCTCGCTCTGGCGCCGAGGTTGGCCTGTATCGCGATGGCGAACTGGTAGCCAGCTATGGCAAGAGCGCCCTCAGCGCAACTGGCGATGCCTCATACACCTACACCCTGACTGCTACTATTTCGGCTGACGACTGCGCTGCCGATGGCAACTACAAGGTGGTTATACCCGCATCGGCTTACACTATCACCAACCTCTTCACCATGAGCGGCGAGACCAGCGTTGAGCTGACAGCAGAGTTCAAGGTAGGCGATGTTGCTGACCCCGTGGCTTACACTGCTCAGTACACCGATGACTGCGTAATCTTCACCTTCGACGGCTATCGCGTAGTTACTGCCGACGACATGGAGGCAATCCTCACCAAGGACGGTCAGGAGGTTGCAACCTTCACCCAGGACGACGAGGTTATTTATGAGAACAACTACAGCCTCAACGGCATGCTCTTGGTGTTGATTGATCCTGAACTGGTGACAGAGCAAGGCACCTACATGCTCTACATCTCTAAGGATGGCTACACCCTGGTTGACAGCGAGGGCGAGGCTGGCGTGACAAGCGACCTGGTTTGCGAGTTCGTTGTTACCGCAGTTGAGCAACCCACCGAATACATCTACAGCATCTATCCGACTCCCGGCGTTGTTGAGAGCCTGAGCGAGATTACCATCTCGGGCAACCGTCAGCTCAAGGCCGCTACCACCTTTGGTTCGTGCGTGCTCTTCGGCGCTGCCACATTCGCCGACATCTGGGTGAACCAGACCATCTCGGAGGACAAACTGTCAGACACCCTCACCTTCAAGGATCTCAATACCAAGGAGGACAACTATGTAATCACAACACCGGGCTTCTATCAGGTTTACACCTGGGTTGATGACAACTTCATCACCTTCGCTGATGGCACAGGCTTCCCAGTGCTCAACTTCATTTATGAGATCAAGGGTGACTATAACTACACCCTGTCGCCCGTTGCTGGCACCGACCTTGGCGAGGCTGATAGCTATCAGTTCACACTCAGCTTCCCGACCTTCAGCACCATCGCTGTAGCCGACGCAACGGCTCAGGCTGTATTGGTAAGCGAGAGCGGCGCACAGTATGCTCTTACAGCTGCTCCCAACGCTTATTCAGCTAAGGTAGTGTTCACAACTGCCGAGGCTATCTCTGAGGCTGGCACATTCCAGCTCGTAGTGCCCGAGGGTATGTTCACCTTGACCTTCGACGCTTATGGCGATATTGAGGATCCCACCACAGTGAACCAAGCCATCTCGGCTGCTTACACCATCACCACCTCGGGCATCTCTGCTATCGGCAGCGACAAGGGTACTTATGATGTGTACAGCATCACTGGCGTGAAGATGCTTGAGGGTGGCAGCCAAGCCGACCTTAAGGCTCTGCCACGCGGCCTCTACATCGTGAATGGACAAAAGACCTTCATTAAATGAAAAATGAAGAATGAAAAATGAAAAATGCCATCCGGGTCACTACCGGATGGCAT
>JAJBUH010000155.1:0-10149 GCA_020860445.1 Bacteroidales bacterium
GGTTATTTGTATCAAATTTGTATCAAATAGCGAATCTTGGCCAGCCCTCCAGATAGCCAAAATAGCCTCAGATATGCCCCAGGTTTTGACCTTTGATGGCCCTGAGCGCGGCCAAAATAGCCTCAGATTTGATACAAATTTGATACAAATTTGATACAAGCCCATAGTTTTTAGCCCAAATCTCCAGATTAAGAGCCTTGGCAAGGCTCAAAACGTCACTGCGCGTGATGGTCACTTTCTCGGCGTGATCTTTGACTTCTTGCCCTTGTTGGCATCGATCACCGCTTTAGTAAGCTCTATCAACGGATCTTCTTCCTCATCGGAAATAATGGCCTCTCCGGTGAGGTTCAAGGCTTTCATTTGCCGGGTAACGCTGTCTTGCGCGTCTTTTTGGATTTTAAAGGCCGGGTGTGCCTTATCACCGTGTAGGCCTTTTACTAACACCGTGTTCAATCGACTGATTTCATTGGTGGCCATTTCAAGACTTACCATAGCGGATGCCAGAGTGTAAATCTGAATGTCAAGTGACCGGGAATATCTACCCTCGCTGGTCAGCGATGCCTTGATTTGTTCGATATAATCCTCTAAATTCATAAAAACTAGTTTCAAAAATTTTTTTCACGCATTCAAAAGGGTGGGGGGCGAGGTTGGGGCGACCTACCCCTCATTTCAAAAACATAGCCCGGCTAAGGCTGAGCTATTGATGTTTGCCCCAGGGTGAAAAGCTCATCTATTATGCTTTGTCGGTTGCTTGGTTTGGCATAAGTTATGGCCTTAGCCTTACAAATCCCAAAGAATGTTGCCAGGGTTGGCTCAGGGCTGGCTCTTGCATTCATCTGGTAGTTATAGGTGCGGTTGCACTTGGCCTCAGTGCATCCACCGCACGTGGCACAATATCTATGAAACAAGGCACGGCCACTCTCTCCAAATCTGTGAGAAAAGGCATAGGCCACTTTGTAGTAAGAGCTGTGGCAGTCGCATAGCTTAACGCCTCGCCTCTCAGCCTCATCTAAGCACTTGTTGACGTTGCGCCATTCCTCCCCCTCATCCCTTGCCCTGGCCTGGCTGGCCGTGGCCATCGTTGGCCTCATAGGCTCTGAGGATGTCTTAGGCATAAGGTCAAGTATATAAGGAAAGGGGGGTGCGGTAAGGTTGCAGTAGGGGTGTGGGTCATAGCTTACGAATCTTGTGCGCGTGATGTCACAACAAGTGGGGTCAGCCTTTAGCCCTATCTTGGCGAATACGCTGGCAATGGCTCTGGCTTGCTCGCTGTGCCTCTCTGTGCGCTCCAGGGCTATCACCATAAAGAATCCCTCGCCTCGGCAAGAAAGAGCGCAAAAACGCACGTAGGGAATAAATCTGGCCATCTCTTTGAGCTGTGAGAAATTCTTTACATTCAGATGGTCTCCTTTGTCGAAGTCAAGGCATAGCAAGCCAGAGTGTGATACAACGTTTGATGCCTGGTGGCCACCATTGCAAAGGGCTGAGGTGGTCACGCACGGCAAATGGCCCTTAAGCTCTTTTTGATCCTCTTTGCTCGCGGCCCTGAGCTGTTCAATCTTATCGCGCCAAAAGCCATTTTCAATCAGCTGGTAAAACTTACTCTCTGTGATGGCTTTCGGTGCCTTGCTGGCGATCGTGGGGTAATATGAAAACTTGGGATCCATAAGAATTTAAAACCTTTGTTTTGGTAATGGTTCCAGGCTCTGAGGCCTCATTGCTACATTGCTACAAAATCTTGCTACTGAATCAATGGCCATTTGTAGTAAATCAATCTGCTAACTCATAGATGGTTAAGGGTGATTTGCTACAAAACTACATTGATTTGCCCTTTAACTCTATATACTCTTATATACATATATCCTTATTCATATTTACTTTTTACTTATATATTAGTGTAGTTTTGTAGTAAAAGGGGGGTAACGTGTTGAATGATTGTGATTTGCATTGCTACAAAAGCCTTTGAAAACTTGTAGCAAAGATTGTAGCAATGTAGCAAGGCGCGGCTTGGTCAGATTCCCAGGTCGCTATCTATACAAGTTTTGCCCTTAGCTGATTCAAGGGTAAAAACTCGGTGGGATTGGGGGAAATAAGGGGGATACTTATAAGGCTTTTCTATCCATCCCAGGTTCTTAAGGATGGCACTGAATCTTTTCTTTAGGTCTCTGCTATCCCCCCTTATGCCCCTTGGCCTTACCCATTCGTTTTCAAATTCCTCAAAGATTGCTTGCCATCTTACGTGGTAGCCACTTATCCCAGTCGGAATGTTGTAATAGTCTCTCCTCTGCTCTTTGCTCATCTTGCGCCAATACTGAGGCTCAAGGATAGGCTTTGCCAGCCATTCCTCGATCTCGGTGCGAAGTGGGTCAATTGCGGCAAGGTTAAATGTGTCTTGAACTCGCTTAGCCTCTCTCTCCAGGGCTGAATCAAGATACACCTTTTCCCCTGGCGGTAATAGTGCATTGCCTCGGCCCATATCTGGTCGCGCTCAGCCCTCAGGGCCTCGGCCATCTGCTCGGCATCAGCAAAGGCACGGTTGCACTCATCGATACTTGCCACCCACCATCTGCGCTCCCCGTGTTGGCTCTTAAGAAAAGCATCCTTGTTGGTGGATGCCACAAAGATCATTTGCCGGGGGTGGTCGGATGGTCTGCGCTCATAGGCTGGTCGGTATCTATCCTTAAGGCTGGTAAAGAAACCTTTCATAGTCTCGGCATCCATTCTATCCAGCCCGGCAAGGTCAGGGATTTCTTGGATCCATACGCCTTGTATCTTTTCCTGAGCTTGTTTGGTGTTTCGGAAATCGATTACTGAATCTGAAAACCACTTGCCACCAAGGATGGCCCAGAATAGGCTTTTTCTCTTGCCTTGCTCTCCAGCCAGGGTAAGAATATAGTCAAACTTACAGCCTGGCTCATAGGCTCGCTTAATGGCCCCAACAAGGGTTTTGCGCATTACGGCCCTGGTGTAGGGTGAATCGTTAGCCCCAAGGTACTTGTGTAGCAAATCATCTACCCTCTCAATGCCATCCCAAGTAAGGCTTTCAAGGCACTCTCTTATTGGGTGCCTCTTGTGCATTCTGCATACATTGTGGATGGCATCATCGTAGGCGGCATTGCTTATTCTGGCCAGCCCTAAGCCCTCCAGCAATGTCTTTAGTGCTGAATCATCCTCGGTGGCCCAATCCCTTTCCTCGGTGTCGCTGTTCCAGGGCAATCCTCCCTTTGTCTCAATGGTACCGGCAAAGGTGTTAGCGTACAGTTTCCCACCTTGCCCCAGCAAATAGTCAATAATGGCTGTGAGGTTTGTTCGGTTGGGTGTGATGGCTCCCTTTGCCCCAAGGATCAATTTGTCGGATAGCGCATCCTTGATGGCCTCGACACTGAGTGTGGCCTCGCCTTGGCTCAGTCCTGAGCCTTGCTGGCCATTCTCGGCAAACCAAGTTTCAGGGTTATCCCAATCAACTGCATTAGGATCAATCGCGGCAAGCTCGGTTTTTTCGTCTTGCCCTTTTGCTATCTCGGAATTTATGGCTAACTTTGCATCGGCCATAAATTTTGCGGTCTCGTTTCGCGATTCTTGCATTTGGGGGGGGGTGTTTTCACTCCCCTTTATCTTATCCTTTTCCATAGTCCAATTATGCCAGCATATTCAGGC
This sequence comes from Bacteroidales bacterium, assembly GCA_020860445.1. Lineage (GTDB taxonomy): Bacteria > Bacteroidota > Bacteroidia > Bacteroidales > Muribaculaceae > CAG-873. The sequence continues at coordinate 3,658 of JAJBUH010000155.1, forward strand.
AAAGCCTTTGCCCTTATATCATCCATATCTTTAGCGCACTCGGCCCAGGTATTCCAGGATGCCATATAGCGGTATAGGCTAAAACCATCCTGAGGTTCTTGAGCAACGTAGAGCCTAAGCCTCGATCGCCCCCAAGGGCCAAGGCCACTTAGCATTATAGCCATAGCAAAAACGCGCTTGCCTCTGGCGTTTATCAGGTCAAAGGCAATTCGGCTATCAGTCAGCATTCCAATTGGCCTTTTTGCGTACATATCACCGCTGGTGATAGGGCCAGAAAGGATGTCAGCATCGTGGCGGTTGCAGTAGTCCAAGATTACACCTGGTTCCTGGCGGTCGGAAAGGGTTAGGCTGAGGCTGTTACCGTGGCCCCCTCTTATCTCTATGCCCTTTCTTCCTGGCCTCAGTCTCAGGGTGAGCTTTAGAGGCTCATTGCCTTTACGCAAAGCCTCCAGCATCCCAAGGCTCCTCGTGGATTGGATGCAAGTCAGCACGTGACGGTTTCGCGCCTTAGATAGGCTTTCCCTCAAGTCGCGGAACTCATAGAAATGTGAGAATGGTTGGGTTATCATCTTAAGCCCCCTTTCCCAACATTCTTTCTGCGCGATCCTCAATCTCGGCCATAGTGGCAATCGGATTGCTGGTCATATATTCCAGCAAATCCTCAGCCTTGAAGTACAGCGTCTTGCCCCCTGGCTTGTAGTGCTTGATTTTGCGCTGTGATGTCAGCTTGTACAGATAGGCCTTGCTCATTCCAAGGAACTTGCTGGCCTCATTCACTGTCAGCATTGTTTTTGCGGTGGTGGCTGTGATGTCTCCACCATTTGTGGTCTTAGTCATATCTTGCGGTGTTTTTAGTTTCGGCCATCCCTCCAAGGGGATGCTCTTGGAAAGGCTTAGGCCAGAATCTTAGAGTTTGGCGGCATCCCTCGCCTCGCCATTAGATTCACACCGCAAAGTTAATCCAATATTGACAAAGAAAAAAATATAGCAATTGCAGCACTAATACTAAGATTGCAATTGCTATATTTCTATTCCTTTATTGTTGACAATAAGTCTTTCAATGGCCTTGCCTTATCCTCAGCTTTTTGGGTTGCTTTTGTTGAGTAGGCGGCAAGGGATTTAGGATTTATACCTACAAGTTCTCCAAAAGTTTTCCAACTACATTCAGGATAACCCATCCTATTGTTAAAATCTTGAGCTAAGATTACTAGCCCATAATTTCCATAGGTGCCATAATTGTATAATCCTATCTTTGGCTTATAATCAGGTTCGAGCAAACCATTCTCTACATAAAGGTCAAGTATGGCCTTTTGCCGTTTTTCCTCATCTGTTAGCCATTCCTGAGCTTGGCCACCCAAGGCTTTCCCAGATTGGAATAAATAGGCATTTAAAGCCTTGTGTGCGGCTTTCTGGTCGTGAGTAAGGGAAATGGCTTTAAGTCTCTCAAAGTCCAAGCAAAAGGCCAAACAAGCGTTTTCAACGTTGCTTAAAAACTCATCGCCATATTGAAACGCAAAGCCAAGCCCCAAGGCTCCATAGTCAGGCTCAGGGGATGGTCGGCCCTCATCTGCTGTATCATCGTGGCGCGAATTATCGTTAGGATAGCCCTCGGTGGCGCGAATAGTGAAGTATCGGTTTAGGCTCCTCAGGATGTCGAATACAAGCCTCTTGCGCTGTGCATCGTCTCGGCATTCCTCCAGGTCTCGCTTTATCGTCTCCAGCGATCTCGCGGCCATTGTGCCAAGTTCTATGGTTGAATTAAGAAAAGTGCTTTTGGCTATCTCGCTCAGCTGATCAAGCGTGAATGGTGGCTTAAGCCCTCCAGAATAGTCTAAGTATTCTGGCGGTGTCAGCCCTCGCCTATTGCAGTAGTGTTGAGTGCTATCCCACAAAAGGCGGTTAAGCCTGGCTAAAAATTCCTCTGTCTCTCGGTTCATAGTTTCGCTTTTCAATGGTGGTTATGGCCACCGACAAAGCTGGTGTGCCTGAGCTGTGCCGGTGGCCTGAGGTTTCACTTGGGGGAATAGGGGGAATAGGCGTTTTCGCCCCATCTGAGGCAAATGGTGAACCCTACCCAGCAATCAGGGCTTTCGGCATTCACTGTCTCGGCATCTATTACCAAGGTGTAGCCATTGATTTTAGCCCATTCGGCCAGAATTGCGGCATTGAACACTTTGGCATCTTTTGTGGGGTGGCCATCCTCCTTTGATGTGCCTCGGAATGTGAAATAGTAATCTTTCACTTGCTCCAAGTTTTTCAATTGATCCTCATTCCAAGTTGGCTCAGATGAAAAGCCAGCAAAGTCAGGCTCGGCCATCTCTATGAAGTCGGCCAGCTCATCGATCGTGGCTTTTGTCACGTCTAAATAAATCATAGCTTTAAGGGTTAATGGTTAGTATTCGGTTAGTATCTCAGCGGCTTGATGGCTGGTGGCCATCCTCAGCCCCTGGCGCGGTGCCAGGTTGCGCAAAGCTGAGCCTCGGTAGCTTAGTAAGGGCTTTGTGCTTATCCTCGGCCAAGGCCCTAACATACTTGTTTACGAAATTAAGCTTGCTGTGGCCAAGGTAGTCAGCCACTACCTTTATGTTTTCTCCTTGCCTCAGTAGCTCGGTGGCCACTGAATGCCTGAGGCAGTGCCAAGATATGTGCTTATCTGTCCCGGCTCTCTTTACCCATCTTTTCAAGGCTTTGCAAGATGCCTCATAGGATTTGAGATCGAATAGTCTTTCAGTGCTTGGGTTAGTGGTCTGAGGCCTCCCAATCATTTCAATCAGCTCATCGGAAAGTGGGTTAGTGACCTTGCTTTTGTCGCAATGGCCCTTGGTCTTGGCTTGATCAATTGTGAATGTCTTGGCCTGGTAGTCAATGGCCCCATAGGTGATTGTCGAAACGTCACACCATCTAAGGCCAGTGTAGTAGCTGAATATTGCGGCTTTCCTGATCGTCTGGCTCTCTTGGGGGTAGTGAGTGGCTAAGAGCTGGCTCCATTCCTCGGCTGTCAGCACGTCTTTGGTTAGAGCGTTATCGTCTATCTTTACGGTTATGCCCTTGCAAGGGCTTTCCTTTAGCACGTTGTGTTCAACTGCATAGTTAACGATTCTCTTGAATCTGGCCCAGGTGGATTTAGGCCCCTCTCCCTTGCCGGTGGCTTGTAGGTGGTCGGCAAAGGCCACCATCATATCTTTGCTCAGGTCGGATGGTGCCAGGTATTTGGCATATCGGTTATAGGCTGGCTTGCTTTCAAGGAACTCTTTAAATTTCTTGATGGCAAATCGTATCATTCGGATGTCTTTCTTAGCGTATTCCTCCTGATACTGCTCCATATAGGAAAGAAAGTTAATCCTTTTCTTCTCGCGGCTGAATGTTACGCTGTTGGCATCCTCAATGAATCTAACTTGCAGCTCGGCCCTCATCTTTTGTGCCGTTAGCAAGGTCTCATCGTTGAGTTGCTTTTGGATAGGGTTGGGGTTCCTGAATAGAAACATTCCCCTTAGGTACTCGCGCTTGCGGCTTACTTTCTTTGTGCTGTTGTCATAGCCAAGGTAGTACTCTAAGAATAGATGCTCGGTGCCATCGCTCATCACTCTGGCTCCAAGCTTGGGGTTAGCCCCCTTATCCTTGGTTATGAAGTAAGTGCCATCAGCCCTTACTTTGTCTCTTTTGGTGGCCATAATACGTCTTGTATCAAATCTTGTATCAAATTTTAGTAGAGTATAGAAAGATTCATCTGAGGCAATCAAGGCCCTGGCAATACTCCAAATTTGCCTTATTTTGTCTTATTTTATCTTTCTTTGCAAAGGTACGTATAATATTTGATACGACAAAGCAATCTTGTATCAAATTTGTATCAAACTTTTTGCTACAAAGGGCAAGCAAGACAAAGCAAAAGCCACAAAACCAATTCGTAACTCATTGATTCTGTGGCTTTTATTTGCTTTTGTTTGCCTTTGTTTAGACACACAATGTACCCAGACTCGGGATCGAACCGAGATGGATTGCTCCACTGGTGTTTGAGACCAGCGCGTCTACCCATTCCGCCATCTGGGCATTGGTGGGATTTGTGGTGCAAAGTTAATGCTTTTTTTTGAATTGAGAAAATCTTTACATAAAATAAATGCAAATATTAAATCTTGAGCTTTGGAGAACGCTGAGAATAGATTTGAGGAGAGTCATTTTACATTAATATAAATGGGTCAAATCCACTCTTGGGGTTTGACTATTCTTTTACCATTTATTTCTATACTATTGGGCATGTGTGCTCGGTCAAAGAAGTAGAAACTTTTAATCATCAGTATTGGTTTCTTTCTCCAATGGCTGAGGGTATCCCTAACTTCTGAGTTATAGTTACTTGGTGGAAAATAAATCTTTACTCCTATATTTGGATAATTCTGGTGAATAAACTCTATCGGAGGCATCAAGTCGGTATCAGCGCTTACTAATGCCACACTATCAGTTTTTCCTTGCACACAATCCGCTATCATTCGTACGGTAATGTTGACATCGGTTTTCTTTTCCTCAGGACGTGAGATGTCTCCATGGCAGTAGGGACAGGAGATATGTTTTTCCAAGTAACGGCCTCTTACTATTTCAAATTTGACGCCATTTATTAATTTGTTGGCATTTAAGAAAGCACTTTGACGACTACTCTTTTCAGCGCTCAATGGCGTAGCGGTGAAATAGATTACCTTCTCCAATTCTTGGTTTTCACCCAAAAATTGAGAACAAAGTTTGACCATATCAATCCAATAGGCCCTTTTCCATTTTGGGTCTGAGCCTTTAGATCTTCTAATTCCGTAGTAGAAATTGAAGCCGTCGATATAAAATGTTACCCTTGTCTTCATAAATAAAATTAAAGCCGCTCGCAAGCGGCTCTTTGACCACACAAGAAAGTATGGCGATGCTTTATTATTTAACGCAAAGGTACGAATTATAGTTGAGATGACCAAAAATAATTAAATAAATTTTTCTTTTTGTCGGTAAAGACAAAGAAAAATAAGAATTTTTTTTGTAGATTGGAGAATGTTGAGTAAATTTGGGGTCGGGAAAAAATATTCCCAGAGATAACCAACATCTACTACCTTAAATTACACTACGATGAAAATTGGTGTACCAAAAGAGATTAAAAACAATGAGAACCGCGTAGGCGCCACCCCGGCGGGAGTGAAAGAACTCGTAAAACACGGACACACAGTGTACGTGCAGCACACAGCTGGCGAAGGCTCAGGTTTCCCCGATGAGGAGTACGAGGCAGCAGGGGCCCAAATCCTACCCACCATCGAGGATGTGTACGCCACAGCCGACATGATCATCAAGGTCAAAGAACCTATCGCCCCCGAGTATCCGCTGGTGCGCAAAGACCAACTACTGTTCACCTACTTCCACTTCGCTTGCGACGAAGAGCTGACCATGGCCATGCTCAAGTCGGGCGCCACATGCATCGCCTACGAGACCGTACGCGACCGCCAAGGCACACTGCCGCTGCTCACCCCGATGAGCGAGGTGGCAGGCCGCATGTCAATACAGGAGGGTGCCCGTTTCCTCGAGAAGCCGCAAGGCGGCAAGGGCAAACTGCTCGGCGGCGTGCCGGGCGTGAAGCCGGCCAAAGTGCTCGTGCTGGGCGCTGGCGTGGTTGGTCGCAACGCTGCCCTCATGGCTGCCGGCCTCGGCGCCGATGTCACCATCACCGACATCTCGCTGCCCACTCTGCGCCACGTGGCCGAAGTGATGCCCAAGAATGTCAAGACCCTCTACTCATCGCACCACAACATCGAGCAAGAACTGCCGACAGTCGACCTGGTGGTAGGCTCCGTGCTGATTCCGGGCGCAAAGGCCCCGCATCTGATCACAGCCGATATGCTCAAGATGATGACCCCCGGCACGGTGCTCGTCGACGTTGCCATCGACCAGGGCGGCTGCTTTGAGACCTCGCATGCCACAACCCATAGCGACCCCGTCTACACCATCGACGGCGTGGTGCACTATGCAGTGGCCAATATCCCCGGAGCCGTGCCTTATACCTCGACAATGGCTCTCACCAACGCCACTCTGCCTTATGCTCTGCAGCTGGCCGACCTCGGCTGGCGCGAGGCATGCAAGAAGGACCCGGGCTTGGCCGAGGGCGTCAACATCGTCAACGGCGAAATCACCTTCAAGGGCGTAGCAGAAGCCTTCGGCCTCGAATACAACCCCCTCACACTCTGATCCACACCCCGGATAATCCATAATACCACGGATTACACGGATTATCCAGATAACCACCGATAATCTATAAAAACCACGGATTACACGGATTCCATCCGGGAGGTCAGTGTAATCCGTGACTTTGTATAAAACCACAGATTTACACAGATTTACACAGATTCTTAACCCCTCAAAGAATCTGTGTAAATCTGTGTAAATCCGTGGTTTTTTATTTTATTTGTTGCGGTTAAAAATCCGTGTAATCCGTGACTTTGTATAAAACCACAGATTTACACAGATTTACACAGATTC
>JAJBUH010000155.1:10249-19415 GCA_020860445.1 Bacteroidales bacterium
TTAACCCCTCAAAGAATCTGTGTAAATCTGTGTAAATCTGTGGTTCTATATTTTATTATTTGCGGTTAAAAATCCGTGTAATCCGTGGTTTTTATTTTATTATTCGAGGTAAAGAATCCGTGTAATCCGTGTAATCCGTGGTTTTTTTGAATATCCTTGTGGGGGCTATTTGACCAGGGCGTCGAAATCGGCGTTGATGTCGATGTTGGTGCGGTAGTCGTGGAGGGTGGTCTTCTGTATTTGGTAGAAGGCATTCCAGTAGGTCGACAACTGAGAGATGTATTGCGCCACAGCCGCATCCAGCTCCTGCTGCGCCGTGTTGAGCTCAGTCACCGTGATTGAACCATTCTCAAACTGCCGCATCGTGATCTGGTAGCGCTCCTCCGCTATCTCACGGGCTCGCACAGCATCGGCCCACTGCGCGCTCTGGTTGTTGAATACCTTGACCTGCTTCTCCACATCCTGCCTAAACTCCTCATCGAGCTGCTCAGCCTCAGTCTTGACCACGTCGAGCGTGGCTTGGGCAATCTTGACCTTGCCCCCGCTCACTCCCCAGTCAAATATCGGCAGCGAGAGGGTCAGCCCCACAATCTGGTTGTTGTTGAGGTGACGGTAGGCATCCGAGAAATGATATGCCGTCTTGTTAAATCCCACCTCGCCGTTGAGCGTTAGCTGTATGCCCTTGGCAGCCTTAACTGCTGCCAGATTCTGCTCGGCGGTGAGAGTGTTGAGCAGATTTGTCATGTTGTGCGACGAATTGGCGAGAGCGCGTTGCAGTACCTCGCCCGGTTCGAGCAGTATCTGCGGAATCTCGGTCGGAGCAATTAATTCCACATTCTCATACTGTATGGCTCTGAGGTAGTTGAACAGAGTGAATCGCGCCGTCTCCAGTTCGATTTGCAGATTCTTGACGTCCACGCGGGCGTTGAGCAGCGACAGTTCGAGCTGCAGCAGTTCGCTCTTGCTGAGCGTGGTGAGTTCGAAACGCTTTTGCGCCAGCTTGTACAGAGTCTCGCGGTCGGCGAGCGTAGCGAGCGCTTGCTTGTATTCTGACTGCACCGATAGCACCTGGAAGAAATATTCCGCCACATTGATGTTGACCTGCTCCATGGCCTCGAGGTATTCGCGCTTGGCCAGGTCAAAAGCTACCGGCTCGGTCTTTTTGCGCCATTTCAGTTCGTTGTAAGTGCGCAGCGGCTGGGTGTACTGTATGCGCACCGGTTGCGAATTGTACAGCTTCTGGTCGTAGTCAAACTGGTCGAGCCTATACAGATAGCTTTGTACCGACAGCGTACCGCCCAGTGCCGGAATGGCTTGCTCGATTGAGAGCGTGAGGGCATTGCCGAGGGTGTTGTTGTCGACATATCGGATTTCGCCCGTATCATAGTTGCGCACCTCCTCCATCGAATGGTTGTAGTTGAGCAAGTCTCCGTACAGGTTTACCGCTGGCAGCAGTTCGGCTTTAAACGACCGATACGTCCAGTAATCGCCCATGTAATTGAATTTGGCGATCTGCGCATCCAGCGAGTAGATGCTCGCCAGCCTTTGCGCCTCCTCCAGGGTCAGTCCCATGGGATCGGCTACAACACGCATACAAAATAACAGAGATATCAGGCAGCAGAATGTTCTCATGACTTTTTCGGGTTTAGGCGTAGGCAGATGGGGAGGAAGAGGACGAGGGCGAGGAAGGAGAAGAGGAGACCGCCGATGGTGCCGACGGCGAAGGAGAGCCAGAATTGGTCGTCGGTGGTGTCAAAGAGGAAGGGGATGAGGCCGGCGATGGTTGAGGCTATGGTCAGCAGTACGGCTATAATTTTGTGGTTGTAAGCAAGGGCGTAGGCGCGGATGCGAGGCTGGTGGGGGGTTACGCTTCATAATCTTGTCGTATTCGCTGAGGATGTAGATGCCCGAATTGACCACGATGCCGCATAGCAGCACCATCGAGGCGAAACCTCCAGTGCCAAACTCCACCCCCGTGGCCCAAAAGGTCAGAAACACCCCAATCATCGATACCGGGATAAGCGAAATAATCACCAAGGGGCGAGTGAGAGATTCAAACAAGATGCCGCAGAGCAGGAATACCACAGCCACCACGATGGCGAGCATCCAATATTGCTGCCCCGTGTCTTCGCGCCAGCCGTAGGTATTGATTTCGCAGCGGTAGCCGATGGGCAAGCGAGCGCTCCAACGCTCGACTGCCTCCTTCATGATGCGCTCGGTGTAGGTGTACGAGCCAACGACATTGAACGCCACCTTGAGCACATACTCCTGATTGCGCCGCTCGATGATATTCTTGGCGGCTCGGCGCCCCACAGAGGCGAAGTCGCCAAGGCGCAGCTGCAGGCTGTCGATTTGGAGATAAGTGTTTTGCAATTGCCAGAAATCAAACGAATTGATGCGGCTCGAGCGCAGCCTCACCTCTATCGGGGCCTCGCCATGCTGCGAGGGCAATTCGCCCACTTTTTGTTCTGACAGGATTTCGCTTATCGCTTGATGCAATCGGGTGGGAGAAATGCCGAGCGAGGCCATGCGCTCTGGTTGGTAGGTGAGGTAGAGTTCATCTTCTTGCAACTCATAGCCGGGTGTGAGCACAGCCAAATCCGTGATGCGAGGATTGCCCCCGAGGTCGGCCATCATCTCCTCGGCTATGCGGCATAGGCGCGAATAGTTGTACCCGGTGATGAGAATTGACTGGAAGCGGTGGGCCAGATTGAGAGAGTTGCTGAACCCACGGTCGCTAACACCCCAGGTGGCCCAATCGGCTCCGCCGATGTCGATGAGTTGGCCAATCACCCGGCTCTCAAGCAGATACGGATACCCGGTGGTTTGAGCCTCTGGCTCAAATTCGACCGTGATGTTGGCTCCGTGCTGGTCGACGCGAGTCTCCCAGCGGGCAATATGCTCTTGGCGCGTCAGAAATTCGTCAATCACCAGCACCTTCTCGTTGAGCTGAGCCGGGGTGCCACCGAGGGGAAGTTTGCCCGTGATATGCAGCACCTTCTCCTTTGACATGGCCCAAGCCGGACGCTCAGAGATTTTCTCGGCAAACAGGTGCATCGAGCCGCCGAGCCAGCGCTCCCATTTGTCGCGATTGGGGAATTGCCACTCCTCGGGCAGGGCGAATATCGGCAAGCCGAAAGCCAGAATCAGCAGCACAACATATACCCATTTATGCCTCTGGGTAAAGGCGATGTAGGCCGAGTAGGCGCGAGTCCAAAGCAGCACGCGGCGCTTGGCGCGCAACGGGCGCTTGGCCTGGTGGGGATGGAAGTCGAGGGCATCGACCAATGCCGGCACGAAGAAGAATGCCACCAACAGAGCCACGGTAAGATTGATGATGACGACCCAGGCGAAATCCTCAAGGTCGGCCTGTATATGCTCGGGCATGAAAAAGATTAGCACCAGGCTGCCGATGGTGGTGAGCAATGCGGCGAGAATGGATAGGAAGGCTGTGCGGTCGCGGTAATAGCCGTAATGGTCAATCATCACAATCGAGGCATCAATCACCAAGCCGAGCGATACCGTGATGCCGGCGAGCGAGAAGATATGCAGCCTCAAGTCGAGTGCCCAATAGGCGAGAATGGAAATCAGCAGTGCGGCAGCGAGGGTGATTGCCACGATGCCGAGGTATTTCCAGCTGCGGCTCACTGCCAGCACCAGCACAAGCAAAATCAGCAGCGACAGGAGCGAACGGCTCACCACCTTGCCCATTTCGGCGCGCTGGCGCTCGGCGGCATCGTAGGTAAGCTCCATCTCCATCAGTCCGGGTCGCGCCTCGCTGAGGGCCTCTATTTCGCGCTGCAGTCGGTCGCTGAGGTTGATCAGGTTTGAGCCAGCTTGGGCGTAGACATTGAGGTAGACAGTGTTGAGGCCGTTGATGCGGAAATATGAGTCGGGCTCTTGATAGCGGTAGCGATATTGAGCCAGGTCGTTGAGGCGCAGTCCCTTGTTGGCGATAGGCACCATCTCGATGGGCATATCGGCAGCGTCAGAGGCAATCCAGGCGGCTATGCGCTGGCCATCCTGCTCCACCTCCCCCACGATGCGACTGTCGCCGATGTAGGCGACCAGAGCCTCGCGCAGGTCGGCAGCCGTCAGACCGTAATGCGACAGCACGAGGGGGTCGAATGTGACCTCGAGGTAGCGGTCGGTGCCACCGTTGATGTCGATGCGGTCGACATCATCGATTTGGGCCACAAGGGGCTCGAGGTATGCCTTGGCGTATTCGCGCAGTTGCGAGGTCGAGGCTTGGTTGGTGATGCGGTAGGTGAGCAGCAGAGTGCTCTTTTTGGCCTGGGCATCGTCGCTGACAACCTCGCCACCCGAGAGCAGAGGGTAGGACATGCCCTCGGGGAGCTGCGAGCGCAGTTGCTTGAGGGCGGAGGAAATCTCGAATTTTACGGCATCGACGTCGGCTCCGCGCTTGATTTGCACATTTACGGAGCCACGACCGAAATGCGAGGCCGATTCTACTCGCTCAACTCCGCGCACCGAGGCGGCGACGCCCTCGATAATCGAGGTGGCATTTTGCTCGACCACGTGGGCCGGGGTTTGGGGCCAGTTGAAGGTGATGGAGAGTGTCTTGCCCTGGCGCGGCTTGGGGTCGATGCCTATGTCGAGCCGGGGTATGAGCGCAGCCCCAATCACCATGAGTATCACCATGGTGAAAATCGTCGTAAACTGAGCCCCACTCTTCATAACAAATTTATTGGTTGATTAAGTAACTTTTCAAATTTAAATTAATAATAGGGATTTTAACCACAGATTTACACAGATTTACACAGATTCTTTAGATGACCACCTATATATTTCATAGAGTGCCAGAGGCACTGATAGATGTCACAGACCATCCGGATGGCATCTGTGGAAATCTGTCGGCGCGACTGCGCCTTTATGGAATAGACAATTCCCATGGTTGAATCTGTGAAAATCTGTGTAAATCTGTGGTTAAAATTCTCATTGATGGCGTATATTTAGCTGTTTGTGGTAGGTGAGGTAGTAGAGGAGGGGGATGGCGAAGAGGGAGACGAGGGTGCCGGCGATCATGCCGGTGATGAGGACGTAGGAGAGGGGGAATTGCAGGTCGTTGCCCATGTCGCCGTGGCGCAGAAACGGCACGATGGCGATGATGGTGGTTAGCGAGGTCATCACGATAGGCTTGAGACGCTGGTGCCCGGCCGTGACGATGGCCCGCACCAATGGCATGCCATGGCGCCGCAGGCGGTTGATAGTGTCAATCTTTAGGATTGAATCGTTGATTACGATGCCGCACATCACCACCACGCCGATCATCGACATGATATTGAGCGATTCATCAATAGCCCACAGGGCAATCAGCACACAAGCGATATCGATAATTACTTCGCTCAGGATAATCGCTGGTTGCAACAGACTCTCAAATTGCGCCGCGAGAATGAAATAGAGCAACGCGATGGCAACCGATAGGATTACAGCTAATTCGCCCACCATCTGGCGGCTGTCATAATATTCGCCAGCGAGCGAGGCGGTCAATTGTCCATCGATGCCGCTGCCATTGGCCTTTGCGTATGCGATGGCGCGCTCGACCGTGGCATCGTCGGCATAGATGCCGATGGGATAGTAGGCGCCTGAATTTGAGGCGTAGAGCCGCTTGTAGTCTTCGCCCTTGCGTTCGCGAAGCAAGAGCGACAGAGGCACGTCTACGCCATCGGCGGTGCGCAGAGTATTTTGCAGCACTGAGAATCGCTCGGTGTGGTCGGCACCTACTATCACTGGCACCGATTGGCTCCCATCATTGATTGAATAGGCCTGGTTGGCTCCGAGCAATTGCCTGAGGCGCGAATACAGTTGCGTGTATGTGATCTGATACCGAGCCATAGCCTCGGCATCGGTCTGGTAGACGATAGTCTCGTCAGTCGCCACTGGCGCCAGGGCGACCTCGGGCAGAGCATCGGCGAGTGCGGCTCGCCAAGCGCGGCTCTCAGCCACAGTGGGCAGAGCGCCGTGAGCGTTCTGTAGGCGTATCTCCAAGTCGGGATTGCCCGACGAGAAAATCATATCATAGATATTGCCCGACACCTCAAAATCGACCGTAGCCTCGGGGTAGGCAGCTGCCACAATCTCGGTGATGCTATGGCGCAATTGTTCGACGTCGGCTGGGGTGCGGGCCGACAGATACAGCACGGCTTGGGATGGGCCCATCGACTTGGTGTGCGACAAGATGAATCCTTGCGGCCCCACCATCGATGTGCTGGTGAGCAATAGGCTGTCGATGCGGCTGCGCAGGGCAGTGCAGCGTCGGTCATTCTCGGCAGTGGAGATGCCGCTGTTCCAGTCAATCGAGGCCAGGATGTCGGTATGCGCCACATCGGGTAGGCGCTCCTTGCGCAGATGCGGGAATGCTATTACCCCGAGCGCCACGATGACAATTAGCACTGCTATGGCAATGATGGGGTGTCGCAGCGTGGCTTGTAGCATGCGGTTGTAAGCGGCGCTCTTGCCCGAGCCGCTGAGGCGCTTGTGATAAGCCAAAGCCTTGGCTGAGTGATTCTGTTGCTTGCGGAAAGCAAGGCGAAAATATACCGGAATCACCAGCACAGCTACGGCGAGCGAGGAAAACAGCGCCACAGTCACCGCCACGGCCTGGTCGTAGAATAGCGCTCCGGCGGTGCCGCTGAGAAAAATCAGAGGTATGAACACCGAGCAGGTGGTCAGCACCGATGTAAGCATCGGCACCCATACCTCGCCGGCGCCGGCGCAGATGGCCTCATCGAGCTGGTCGCCCTCGCTGAGCTTGCGCATTATGTTGTCAATCACGATGATGGAATTGTCGACCATCATGCCCACGCCGAGCACCAAGCCCGAGAGCGACACAATATTGACCGATACTCCCACTAAATAAAAGCACAGCAATGTCACCACCAGTGCCAGGGGTATGGTGATGATGATCAGCAGCGATACTCGGCCATTGCGCATGAATGCGAACAGCACCAAGCAAGCCAACGCGATGCCTATCGCCAGATTGGCCCATAGGTTGCTGATTGAGTATGAGAGCAGCTGGGTCTGGTCGCGAGTGAGGGTGAAATCCACATTGGGGTAGTCGGCACGAAACTCGGTGAGCAAGGCATCGACGCTGTGGCGCAGATCGTCCATGCGGGCATCATTTTGCTTGATGATTGCCAGGGTGATGGCTTGGGCGTTGCCGTGGCGCACCACAGGGGCATCGGGCGCGGGGTGCTGCTCGACAGTGGCGAGCTGGCCGAGCTCAAGCAGACGGCCCTGATGGTTGATGGCAATGGCGCGGATATCGGCTGGGGTGAGTAGTTGGCTGTCGAAATGCAAGCTGTAGCGGTATGCTCCATCGACCACGCTCAGGGCCTCGAGCTGCAAGTCGGCGCTTGAGATAGCCTTTTCGATGTCTTTGGCGGTTAGGCCCAGGGCTGAGAGTTTTGCCGGGTCGGGCGTGACGATTATCTCTGACGATGCCACGCCGCTGATGTCGACCATGGCCGTCTGCGGCAGTTGCTCCAATCGCTTGCGAGCCACGCCCGTGACAAAGCTTGACAGGCGCAAAAATTCCTCGGGATTGTCGTCTCGCAACGAGATGTCGAGAAAGAATGCCGGGATGTCCATGGCTCCGGCCTTGACTACCTTGGGGCGGTCAAGCCCGTCGGGCAAGAATTGCAGGGCGCGGTCAACCTTCTCATTAGCCTCGATAAACAGCAGGCTCATGTTGGCTTCCGGCTCAAATTCCATGGCTATCGAGGCGCCATCGGTGCGAGCCTCGCTGCGCAGGTCCTTCAAGCCGCCCACCTGCATCAGTTGGCTGCGCAGCGGCGCTGCCAGTTTCTCCTCGGCCTCGCGCACCGAGGCTCCGGGCAGCGAGGCTTGCACGGTGATGCGCGGTATGTCGATATCGGGCATCAGCGACACCGGCAGCTTGCTCACGCCGAGCAGGCACACCACGATAATCGCTACGATGCAGAGCGACACGGCTATCGGCCTATGTATCAGGCGGCGTATCATAGTGCTGCCTCAGATGCGCGAGGGCTGACGGGAGTGCCGTCGGCCAGATTCATATTTCCGCTCACGATGATGGCATCGCCGGGGTGCACCTCGGTGTTTTTGCGGGCGCAGCCGGTGATGGCGTGCTCTGCCAGGTTGGAATCAACGATGTCGACGTAGGTCCACACGGCTCGGCCATCGCGGTAGACAAACACCACATAGTATCCGTCCCTCTCGACCACGGCATCCTTTGGCACCACCAGACTCTTGGGCACTTGGCGCTCGACCACCACGCGCACATTCATGCCATCGATCAGGCCCGAGGCGCCGGGGATGCGAGCAGTGGCTTTGATCAGGCCTTTTTCGCTCACCGAGGGGTTGATATGGCGGATTGAGCCGGAATATTGGCTCTCCTCGTCGGCAAATGGACTCACCTTGACCCCCATGCCTGGGGTGAGCGAGGAGAGTTCCGATTCCAACACATTAAACTCTACGTCAAATGCCGAATCATCCACAATCGAACACAGCTTGTCGGCCTTTTGGTATAACTTGCCCTCGACATCGGCGATATGGCCCGAGATTGGGGCGTAGAGGCGGCAGTCGGCCAGGTCTTGCTTGGCTTTCTCCAAGTCGTATTTGGCAGAGAATAGGCCAGAAGTGACTTCGGCCTTTTTCAGCGCTTCCTCTGGCGCGAGGTCGGGCGAGTCATAGCCCATGGCGAGGAGCTTGTCAAGAAAATCTATTTGCGATTTCTCGACATCGCGCTCGGCCTTGGTGAGTGCGCGGCGATATGCCTCCTCGTCGGTGACGGCGAGGAGTTGACCTTTGCTCACAGCTTGGCCCTCGTGGGCGTGCAACTCGGTGAGCAGGTCGGCATGTGGCATCGACAACTCGCTGCGCACCTGGGCGCGCAGCAGTCCGTTGCACACCAGCTGATGGCGAAAATCGCGCTGGGCCAGATGTATGGTGTCGACATAGTTTTCGGTCAATTCGACCTTGGCGTGACGCTCGGTTGCAGCCTCGTTGCCTTGGTCCTTGCGCCCGCAACTGGCCACTGCGGCCAAGACCAAGGTCATTGCTGCTATTCTCCCAAAACAGTTCATGTGTATGATTGGTAAAGTTTACTGCAAAGTTAGTCAAAAATTTTTTATCTGAGAGGCTTATTCATGTCGGTAGGACCCAT
>JAJBUH010000051.1 GCA_020860445.1 Bacteroidales bacterium
AAGTTTCAGTGGGGCTTATGCCAATATGAAGCATATGTTTGAATAAACTTCTTCTCTAACTTCAAAAACTCACTCATGAATAAAAATAAATATTTTTCTGATAGTGTTTCTTATTGTGGATAAAAATCACTAACTTTGCGGAGAATCGTTATGGTAAAGAATATGATTCGATATAATATCCTTACTGTGTAGAAAATGGACAAATATATAGAGCGTCAAAATCCAGAAGTGGAGAATCGTATGATTTTCGCATCATCGTGCGTGGAAAGTGCAGCGCGAGTGCTCGGCGTACCCGCTCATGAGATGTATCAAAGGATGAAAGCGGTTGACCTAATCAATGGATATATTCTCAAGCATTACGAAGTGTTGCATACCGAGAGCCGGGAAAACGTTACTGAAGACATAATCGATTGCCTTATGGCATGGGAAAAAAGAAAGGACCAAGCATCATGTTAAGCGATTTGATACTTTGGAATAAAATAGGGAGAATCATAACCCGCATACATGAAGCATTGGATATATCCCCTGCTCGAGCCTTTGATTTGTTCTATTCTTCAGAAACATGTCAACGTCTTCACAATCCTAATGACTACCTCTACCTAATGGGTGACCTGTATATAGTAGATGAGCTAATCATAGAACTAAGAGGGAAATAAAAAGGCCTCCCATTGTATAATAAGTCCATCGGTATGCCTTTGTAGCGGGAGAAGAGCCATTGGCGGATGGGGAGGATGGTGCAATGCAAAAACAATTTAGGGGAAAATAGTGTTGTATAAGTGCTAAGATAATTAGCTGACCAACCTAAACCCCTTTTGCGACCTGCAGGGTGTCCGTATCGCAAATCCCTCAGCAGGGCAGATTGTGATTAAGCGTCAAGGCACTCAGGCCACCAAGATTCGATTCTAAATCTCTATTGTAGAATAAAAAGTCCCATACGGCATTTGAGTCGTATGGGACTTTTGTTTATTCTGGGATGGAGAAGAATTGCACCAGTGTGGGCTGGTCAGCCACGGTGACGGCGTATTCTCCGGCGGGGAGGCCGAGACGGCATAAGTATGAGCCGTTGCTGTCATATTTCTCAACTTTGGCGCAGTACTGGAATGGCGCCTCTTGGTTCTCGGCTGAGTATGTATAGCAGCGCTTGCCATCGGCAACTGTCAGCGGCAGGATTTGCACCAGTTCGCGAGGATTCAGGTAACTGTGATTACTGCGCACCACCAATAGGTATTCGCGGCCAGTCTCGCCAACGCAGGTCGACTTTGCACCAGTGGCCTTGAATGATTTTGTGACCAGGGGTATCGAGTCGAGGCGATGCACCTCCTCCGGGTCTGGTGCTGCCACTGGGTCAGATGGCTTGGTGTGGATCCACCCCTTGTCAGATGCAGCATCCTTGGCATTACCCACCACCTCAGTGGTCTTGTCCTTGATCTTGCCGAATATTGATCGTTTCTCTTTTTCAAACTCTACTTTTGGACGCTCAGCGGCGAGGCACACTGTGTCGTTTTGCTCGACTGACAGCAAGTACACTATGTCAATCGATGGTGTGCCGTATTGCTGCGCTGCAGCGCACATCCCAATTGCCAACATTGGCAATGCTAATATCCATTTCTTCATAATCATTCATCTTTTTGCCTGCAAAGTTAGCAATTAATTTTATATCTGTCACACGCTTGCGGTAATTACACTTATTGTAATTACATTTTTTGTAATTACGTTTTCTGTAATACGCTTTGTGTAATTACAAAATTTGTATAACAAAAAATGTAATCACATTTTCAGCAATTGGTGGGCTGTTTGGATGGTTTCAGGAAGGCGAGGTATTGGAGGAGGATGACTATGACAATGCTGGCCAAGGCGTAGAGGATCCAATATTGGAGACTGGCGATGGGATAGGAATCAGTGAATAGCCACGAAGCCAGAACTATGCCAAACACTATCGGGGCCATGAGCCAGAAACGGCGAGCAGGGATGGGCTTTTTTATTGAGCACTTCTTCAGTTTGCAGAATATGCCCAAGGCAATTCCCCCAACCACTAAATCAAACACCACTAAGTTGAGAATATTGGAGATAAGGGAATCTGAAAGATCCAGTACAGGGATAGAAAGGCCGATGACAACGGCGTTGACCGCATTGGTCAAAAGATAGGGAGAATTTGGACCGCTTTGTTCCTTGGTCCAAAAACCTCTTAAACGATTATAAATTGATTTGAAATTCATAGCCATAAGATTTTTTGTAAAAGCCCCTACAGTTCTATTGGAGTGTAGGGGCTTTGGTTTATTCTGGAATTGAGAAGATTTGTAAAGTTAGCAATTATAGTTTGATGTAGATGGTGTGTTTGTGAGTCTTGCCGTTGAGCTTGATTGAGACGTCGAGGGTGTTGACCTCTTCGGGTAGGCAATCCTCGGTGTCGCAGGTGATTAGGAAAGAACTCCCCTGGCTGTTGACCTGGATTTGCGAGGCGCTTTCCGAAACAACCTTGGGGCGCGAATTCACCTTGAATGGGCGCCCATCCAGCAGGAAATGCAAGAGGTAGGAATTCTGATCCTTGCATTCCGAGGACATGGAAATCTGATTGAACAGAGCAGAATACTGGTTGCGCAGACTCTTCACCTTATTGATGCTTTCAGGATTGATGAAGTAGCCCTCCAATTCATCAAGCTGGGTCAGAGCCGAGTTGATGGCGCTTTCAGAATCAACCGAAGCCAAACCATATTCAAGAGTGTTGAGCCGAGTATCATTGTCCTGCTGTTGCTGCTCAAACTCGCGAATCAGCTGAGCCCTCTCGCTGGCCGAGAAGGGATACTTGGCCGAATAGACGTAACGCTCCTTCTTGGTCGACTTGTCTTGATACAGTTCCCAGTAAATCTCTTCAATCTTAGCCTCGGAGACATCCTTTAGGAAGGGGAGCCGGGCAGCGACAATCTTATTGTTGGTGGTAATGGTCTCTGTCGAATTGACCACTCCGTTCTTGTCCTGCTGTACTAGCGAATAGTCATCCTCTGACACCACATTTACTGCCACCGAGCGGATTATGCGTTGGCGTATCTCCTCCATCACGCGGGTCTGGGCCTCGGTGAGAGATTCAACATCGACCGAGACCACCAGATAATCCTCCGAGGCAGATGTTATCCATTCCGGAACCTTCTTGGCGCTCTTTTGCAACACTTTCTTCTGTGGCATAGCCCCGATTGAGACCATGAGGCAAAGAGACAATAAGACGGTCCGGATTATCGTTGTTCGCTTCATTGCCAGTTGATTTTAAGGTTGCGTATTTCTACATTGGCATTGCCGATGCTTAGTTGTAAGAAGGAGAAGTAATCAAATTTGTCATACACCTTCTGGACCACAAACGTCCTCTTCACCTTGATCTTGGCTGGGAAATCTTGCAGTATCCCTTGTTCAGCCGAGCGGTTGTTGAGCTCATCACCGTCAGGGTTGTAAGCCTTAAGGAAGTTGATATATGCGCGGTTGATGTTATCGTTGGTAAGATTCTCAACCGAGAGGGTGATCGTGATTATGCGCCTTGATGCGTCGCCGATACAGCTCACCACCTTGATTTCGTAATCCTTGCTCGAATTGGTGAGGGTATAGTCATTCTCGACTGGTTTCTCCACCACTGGTTCGGTGACAGGTTGAGGCTGCGGTTCAACCGGAGACTCCTCGACCACAGGCTCGGGCACATATTCATCGATTACAGGCTCCATCTCCGGCTTCTCATCACATTGGATGGGGCGTCTGCGGGGTATCGGCAGCCCACGGCTTGCGTAATACTCATTTGTCTTGGAGCGGGCAGTGCGGATAAAGCGGGTGTACGCTGGGTCAGTCACTTTGATGCTCTTGATCAGTTGCAATAGGGCTTGCTCCTCATTGTCGGTCGAGGCTTCGGCCTGCAGCGATATTGTCTTGCCGTAATATTGCTCGCCCGTATCGTCATTGGGGGCAGTGAGGGCCAACTCGCCAGTGATGAGAGAGACATTCTGTACCAACCCTTGCGAGGCCTTGAAATCAGTGACCGTGATGGTGGGCTGTATGGCAAATGGGTCCCACTCGGCGCTGGCTCCAGCGCTGTTGCGGTTCACCACCTGTTGTATGCGGCTCACCAAGGCTGCCGAGGCTTGGTCGGAAAGCCCGTTGGATGACGGAGCCGGTATCACGCTGAAATGCACCTCGGGTGCGCTGGCCGATTCATCGGTTGTGCTCTCCTCGGTTTGCGCCATGACAGACGCAAACCCCAGCAGGGCCAGCAAAGAGAATATTTTGCGTAGGGATTCCATCACTCTATTACAATTTTGAATCGTTGACCTAATGATGTAATGCTGGCTTTGTAGTCCAAGCCAAGCTGCTTGTCAAGGAATTTCTGCAAGTCAGAGCTGAACTCGTAGAGAGTGTAGGCTTGATCGGCATTTGCATTCCACAGAGGCACATTGATGCTGGCCAGGATGTATTTTGAGGTATGGGTCTCAAGGCGTTGCACTCCGCGCTGTGCATTTGAGCGCAGCCATTGCTGCAGGGCGCTCTTGAATTGGTCGCTACCCGAGGGAGATTTCTGGTCAAAGTCCCAATCGTCGAGATTGGACGACAAGGCAAACTCAAGATACACCTCGCGCCCCTCTTGCACTACCTGCGAGAAATTGTTGGAGAGCGAGGTGAAGAAATCCTTCTTCACATTTTTCAGCGCATTTTTGGCCAAGGCCAAAGAATCGGTGACTGTGTATTGTCCGCTTGAGAAGGATGCGCCGCCGAGATTGCCATTGGTTTGCTTCTCTATGGCGGTTAGGCTGAGAGTGCAGCTGCCCTTGGTGCCATTGGCGATGTTGATCGAGCCATCGACCGTCACAAGGATGTCGCCAGGCAATGCTTGCACTACCTTGGTATCCAGGTCGGTCTGTGCGCTCGACATTAGCAGTTGCGAGGTGTTGTAGTTTTGGAGGATAGACACGAAGTCACGGGTCTTGTAGCCCTGCTTTGAGAACTCGGCTGAGACAGCGTTGAGCAATTGGCGAGTGAAGTCGCTGCGGTCGATGAGGGCCTTCATTGCGGCGAAATCATTCTCTTTGCCCTTGATGTATGGAACAACCACGATGGTAGGGTTGTATGCCACCTTTACGTCATCCTCCTTGTCTTGGTCTTGCCAAGCGCCGGTGAAGGCAATGTTGTTGCGCTCCAGGTCGCGCAGCAGGCGTGGCAGGGAGATGGTGAATCTGACAGTGGCGCGTTGCAGAGAGTTGACTTTCTTGCAAGAGACATCCTCAATCTTGCCAGAGATGTAGTTGAGGTATTTCTTCTCGTTGAAGAAGCGGTACTCCATGCCCTCCTTGGAATTGGCCATCAAGGGCTTGCCGTTTCTTAGTCCTGGGATACCCTCATGGAACAGGGTATAGAAGGCGCTTTGAGCGGCCAGGATCTTGGCCTGGTCTTTCTTTTCGGCCGAAGCGGTGGCAGTGACGGTGATGCCTTGGCTGTCTTGGTCGACCAATACCACATCATTACTAAAATCCTGGGCATAAAGGATTATGCCCAGGAATAATGAGAATATCAATGAGATTTGCTTATGCATAACTCAGTCTTAGGGGTAATATGTTGACAAGGGTTACTTGGGTTTCACAATGGCCACAACTTTTTGGTCACCGTTGACGGCAGCATAGATTTCTTTGCCGCCTTTCTTCACCTCGCACAGCGAGATGTCATCGCCAGCAACCTCGGTCACCTTGATTTCGCCGATCACTTTGCGTGAGGGGCGACCGGCTACTTCGCGGATTACGCACACGTCGAATGTCACATCTTTCTTTACGCCAAGCAGTTCGCCAACGCCGATGTAAAGTTTCTTGGCTTCGTCTTTCTTGACTTCATCGAGCTCAAGCACTTTGCCCCAGATGGGGAAACTTCGTCGACGAATTTTTTCATCTTGCTGGTAGCGCTGCTATTGGCTGCTGCCATAGCTTCCTCAGGGGTGGCTTTTGCGGTTGAGGCAAGAGCATCGAGGAGACCGATGCCGGTGCTGCCGCATGAGCCGGTGAAGGTCTTGGTGGTGATTACCTTGCCGTCCTTGGGGTTGATGACCTTGAGCGAGAAAGCGCTTTGGGCGCTGTAGGTGACCTTTTGGGTATCCTTGTCAACCTGCTTTGAAGAGGTGATGCTGGTGACGCTGCCCGAGATGAGGAAGTCAGCGCCTTCCTGGGTCATCACTGCCAAGCGGTCCAGATCGTCGCCAGCCGAGAAATTATCCTCTTCTCTGCGGCTTTGCTCTATCTTGAGGATATCCTTTGAGTCGACATCGATAACCTCAACGCGCGATGTGGCCTGGATTCCCTCCATCACTTTGCTGCGGAGGTCTTCAGCCCAAGAGAACTTTACGTCAGATGGGCGAGAGAAGTAATCGAAGAATACGTTGGGCTTTGCCTTTGGGGTGTCATCGTCATAGTCCTCAAAGGCCATGGCCGGCATGCAGATGCATCCCATGAGGGCAAGGAGATAGAATAGTTTGAGTTTCATTTTACTATGGATTATAGATTGATTTTATATATTCGTTTCTGAGGTAAGACAGGATATTTAAGGGGTTTGATGTTAGGACCTACGGGCGTTCGTTGTCAATGTTTCTTATACGATAGCAAATTTACGCACTTTAGTTGAAATTACAAAACATTTTAGCAGTTTTCCCCCAAATATTTTTACTCAACCCAGATTCATAGCGGATGGCAAAACCTTCTTTGGGCTCAGTGGATGAGGTAGAGCTTCATGGCGCGGAAGTCGAAGATGGATTTGGCGGAGTTGTCTTCGAGGAATTTTTTGCTAATCATGGTGAGGGAATAGATGTCTTCGGGAGAATGGTATTCTCTGGCATCGAGCCACAACTGCGCATCGCTGTCAGAAGAAAACTTTACTGGGATGTCTTTCCAAATAGTGGCGTCAGAATCAAACAGACCATTCATAGTGCAATCATGGATAATGGTGTCTTCTGATTCCTTTCCCTCAAATGGCGATGGGTGGGCCTCTTTGAAGTTGCAATCGAAATTAAGGCCGACTTTCAGTCCTCCAGTATCGACAAAGGTGGAGAAACATTCTCCATCGGATAGGCAGAGGCGCGCAAAAAGCTTGTTCTGAAAGTAGCTTAAGTCCAAGGTGTCGATGTCATTGTAGGAGGCGAGGTCGATGGGCGCGAAACTCACTTCTTGGTTCTCCCAGTCTATGCTGAAACTGTCAATCAGCTTCAAGAAAGACATTCCTAAGATACATTCAAGTTGCAAATCGTGCTGACACATTGAGAAGTTTTCGCTGCCTGCCGAAAGGACCGTGCATGGGGCATTGTATATCATATACGGACCCACCTGTATCGAATCGATAACTCCATAATATCCGGCCATCTTACGGTTGTTGACAAGGAGAGAATCTTGATCAGAGGTAACCATCCTGGCCCCGATTCTGTTAGCCAAGGGCGATTGCAGGAATATCACAGGCTGGGCCCCGGTGTCTAATGCGGCCCATGCGGGAGAATCGTTAAGGCTTATTTCTATCAGAGGAAAGCTTACCACCGTATCTGTCAGGATTGGCAGGGTGTCGTTGCCTCCCTTTTTTACCACACTGTAATCCCCATACGATTTCCATCTTTTGGCGTTCTGTAGACTCTCGGCCAAGGGAGTGGTCAGCTGATCTTTTATTGCCTTTGCATCGCCTTCTTTGAATAAATCATCCTCAAGGTATCCTTGCATCTGCTCTCCCCAATAAATCCAACCGTCATAATCGTTATTGTCGGCATGAAGATTTACTAAGGCGGCAATTGCATGGAGTCTCAATCCCTCTTCTATATCATTGTCACAAAAGAAAATATCTTTCAGAGCTTTGATGGCTTCATCATAGCGATTCCCGTAATATAGCTTACGCCAGGAGTAGATAGCCTCAAGGATAGGATCCTCTGCTTCGGGGAGATTTTTGTACAAGGCTTCAGCCTCAAACCACTTGCCCGATTCAAGCAAGCCAATGATGGCCTCAGGGATAGAGCTCTCTTGGGTTTCTTCTTGGGTCTCTTGCGGGGCATTCACTGGAGCCTCTTGCGGGGCATCCTCTTGGGTCTCTTGCTGGGTATTCACTGGAGCCTCTTCTTGGGCATATAGGGAGATTGGGCCTATAGATAAGGCCAATCCCAGCAGGGCTATTTTCAAGATGCTTGATATATTCATCTTATGATTGGATTAGAATTGCCAATTACACTTCATTCCACAAAATTACTAAAAAATTAAATCCAATCGTGTGAATCCTCTCAAATTTTGACAAGAAAAATAGAATCCCTGTGAGCTCAACCATAAAGCACAGCCGAGGATATTCTCGGCTGACTGATATAGGTATATGTGAGGGGCAATGGCAAAGCGAAGATTTTGGTGAGGGTTATGGCAGGGCCAAGATTTTGGTGAGTGTTTATGGCAAAGCGGAGATTTTGGTGAGGGTCATGGCATTGGTGGGATTGTCTTCGTCAAAGCCCTGGAGCCATAGGGTGGTGCCACTGAGCTTGTATTGGCATGTCTTGGCATCGCCCCAGTATGAGAAGATGATCTGGTCGCCGCTTACGGCGTAGCTCATCGTCTCAGGGGTCTCAGATTGCACGTCGCCATTGTAGACATACGCCGTTGCAGACCCCTTGTTGCCAAATTCCAGCGCCACATTGTCATCTTCTGTGAATGTCGGGTCCTCAGCCCAGATGCCCACCAGCGCTGCGCTTTCCTCAGCCTCCGGTTCATCCTTATCGCTGCTGCAAGCAGCCATTGCCATTGTCGCCATTGCGCATCCCATGATGCCCAATGCCCATTTGAGTCTACATTTCTTCATAATCCGTGTGTTATTCATTTGTCAATATTGTTTATATCCAATCCTCTCCCTCCACAATCTAAACAAAGAAAACCCAACTAAGGTTGGGTAGCGATACAGCCCAAAACTTATTCGTTTATCCAGATGTAAATTCTGGAAACCTTTTGGAAATAAGAAGAAAAATTCATAATTTTGCGGAAACAAACTCTAAAAACTGTAGATTATGGGCAAGCGCACCTACATAAGCTTTGATTGGGCCATCAAGAAACTCCTCAGGGAGAAGGCCAATTTCGATGATTCCATAGACATAGGTTGTCTTGAAGATAGAGCGATGATTAAGCTTAAAGGTATGAGTAAAGGGGAGAAGAAGGAAAATGAACTCCATCAAGTGGATTTGGCATTTCTCTGCGACCTGATGCCTACTGCGAGAGGCGAAAGTCTGATGCAGGGGTACGTTGAGGGTTACATGGACGGTTACGTTGAGGGTTACGTTGAGGGTTACGTTGAAGGAAGGGCTAAGGGGAAGGAGGAAGAGAAGATTAATTTCGCTCGCCTTATGAAGACCAACAACGAGCCCATAGAAAAAATCATTCTCTACACCGGCCTTTCAAAAGAAGCTATTGATGAGATATAAGGCAGCATTTGATGGCCTGAATAATTCGGTAAAATAGGAAAGTAGAAAGATTATTTTTGGAATTTTGTAATGTAATTCAAAAATATTCGCTACATTTGCCGTTGCAAACCCGAAAGCGGGCTTGCATTACATAACGAAAAAGGCGTTTGCTTGACGCTTTGTCTTTTACCAGCGAAATTTCCTAAAAACTTTATTCGGAAGAAGACAATGCAATGGCAGGTGACCTTACGGTTGGTATATCAATACCAACCGTATCTCCATATTGGATATGGAGATACGGTGTGTATATACCTAAGCGTGGGCGTCTGCGTTGCTGTTCTGTTCCGAATGGCCCTAGGAAAGCCACGCTGGTAGAGGCAGCAACAAGGATATGTGCCTGCGCTTTTTCCATTCTCACCAATCATTATCCTCTCGCAGGGCACAGCGAGGTACCATGGAACGCTGCGCCCTATGGCAAGAATCTACGACAACATCGAGCTTAAGTTTGAGCAAGGCCTGAGCCAGGCCATAGCTAACCACGGAGTCAGGCGGGTTGACTTCTGCGTTGGCTACTTCAACTTGCGCGGTTGGAAACTGGTGGTCGAGCAAGTTGAGACCCTCCCTGGCGATTTTGTGGACGAGGACGGGGAGGCGGTGCATCGCACTTGCCGGCTGCTCATCGGCATGCATCAGCCCAATGAGGAACTGGTGCGGCAGCTGTATTCGCGAGAAGGGTACGTGCCCGATGCCGAGACGGTGATGAGGGTAAAGCGACAGATCGCTCGCGACTTCCGCCGCCAACTGGAATTGGTTGTGCCCACTGCTGCTGATGAGCTGACTTTGCGCCAATTGAATTCCCAGCTCAAGAGCGGCAAGGTGTCGGTTAAGCTCTCGGTGCGCGAACCGCTCCATGCGAAACTGTACATAGCTCACAGCCCCCAAGATAACCGCTGCCCCATATTCGCAATCATGGGCAGCAGTAACCTCACTTACGCCGGACTGACAAAACAGGGAGAACTCAATGCCGAGTTCGCCGACAGGGACCAGTGCGAGAAATATGACCGATGGTTCAACGATCGTTGGAATGACCGCTTTTGCGTCGACATCACCAAAGAGCTGTCTCTGGCCCTCGATGAAAGCTGGGCCAGAGAGACTCCAATCCCTCCGTATTGGATTTACCTCAAAGTGGCCTACCATCTGAGCGAGGACATGCGCGCCGGCATAAGCGAATACAGATTGCCTCAAGTGTTTAGGAGCGAGCTTTTTGAGTTCCAGCAGAACGCGGTCAAGATCGTAGCCCGTCACTTAAAGAACGAGAAGCGAAAGGGAGCCATGATTGGCGACGTGGTCGGACTCGGAAAGACAATCACTGCGTGCGCGGTGGCCAAGATTTGGGAAAACTACGATGGGGGTTCCACCCTTATCATCTGCCCCGCCAATCTTCAGGAGATGTGGGCGAAGTACATCAAGAAGTACGACCTGAAGGCTGAGGTTCGCTCTATGGCCAAGCCCATCGACATCGACAGCATGCGGCATTTCAAGCTCGTCATCATCGATGAGAGCCATAACCTGCGCAATCGTGGAAAGAGGTATGTCAACATCAAAGAATTCATTCATAGCCAGACCCCGAGCGTTCTGCTCCTGACCGCAACACCTTACAACAAGGAGTATTCCGACCTTGGCAACCAGCTGCGCCTTTTCCTTGACGATAGCCAGGACTTGGGCGTGAGGCCCGAACGCTACATCGAATCCCTGGGAGGCGAGCGCGGATTCCTGGGCAAGCATAGCGACACGCATCCTCGCTCGATTGAGGCATTCTTGAAAAGCGACAAGGAGGAGGATTGGAACGACTTGATGAAGCTCTTTCTCGTCAGGCGCACACGCTCATTCATCAAGGAGAATTTTGCCAAGACAGACCCGCAGTCGGGACGCAAGTACCTCGAATTCAGCGACGGCAGGAAGAGCTACTTCCCCGACAGAATACCGAAGTCCATAAAATTCCCAACCGAAAACGGAGACCAGTTCTCGCGCCTCTATTCCGAAGAAATAATGGACTGTGTCGATGAGCTTAAGCTTCCAAGGTACGGCTTGAGCAATTATTTGTCGCCCAAAGAGATAGCGGATGCCCCTGAGCACCATAAGATTATTATCGACGGCCTCTCCAAGGCCGGGGAAAGCATGAAGGGCTTTTGCAAAAGCACCTTCTTCAAGCGCATGGATTCCAGCGGCTTTTCTTTCCTTCTCACCCTCTATAGGCATGTGTTCCGCAATTGCGTGTATCTTTACGCCATAGGCACGAATCGGAATCTCCCCATCCGTGACGACAACAATTTGCCCGAGGATTACAGCGAAGAGCCCGAGAATGCCACAGGGGGAATGTTTGGCGAGGAAGAGCAAGTGGATGCCGTAATGGACGGCTCGCTTGAGGCCCCTACCGAACTGAGTGTCTACATGGACAAGGCAGCTGATTATTATGCCCAAATAGAAGGCAAGTCTAACGTGGCGTGGCTTCCTCCAAAATATTTCAAGCGCTCGCTCAAGCAGCAGTTGCTCAAGGATTGTGAGACTGTGCTTAGCATGATAAGGATATGCGGCAAGTGGGAGCAGAAGAACGACCAAAAGCTCAACGAACTCGAGCGCCTGCTCGAAGGCTCTGACCATGGAGCCGACAAGGTAGTGGTTTTCACCCAGTATGCCGACACAGCCAAGTACCTGTATAATCAGCTCCGCAAGCGCGGTATAAAACGAGTGGATTACGTTACGGGCAACAGCGAGAATCCGACTGCCAAAGTCGAGAAGTTCTCTCCTGAGAGCAATGATAAGAAGCTTGCGCCGGAGGAGCAGACCCGCGTTCTGATAGCTACCGATGTGCTTTCCGAGGGCCAAAACCTGCAGGATTCTCACGTCGTGGTGAATTTCGATTTGCCGTGGGCCATCATTCGCCTTATCCAGAGAGCGGGGCGTGTCGACCGCATCGGTCAAAAGGCCGAGCAGATATTCTGCTATTCCTTCTTCCCAGCTGATGGAATCGAAGAGATTATCAATCTGCGCGGGCGACTCAATGAACGCATAAATCAGAATGCCCAGATTGTAGGCTCGGACGAGATATTCTTTGAGGGCAACGAGCAGAACCTGAGGGATATGTTCAACGAGAAGGCCGGAGCGCTCGATGACGAGGAAGACAATGAGGTTGACCTCGCCTCCATGGCTTATCAGATTTGGAACGACGCAGTCAAGGCAGACAAGAGCCTTAAAGACAAGATCCCGGCTTTGGCCAATCTTTCCTATTCAACCAAGCCTGCCGATGGCACCCAGCAGGGAGTCATTACCTATGGGCGCACCCGCGAGGATTTCGACATCTTGTCATGGTCGGATGCCGATGGCCAGTTGGTGTCGCAAAGCCAAAAGCGCATCCTCCAAGCCCTGGCTTGCGAGCCATCGACCCCGGCGGTTGAGCCGCTCGCCAACCATCACGAGCTTGTGGCTGACGCGGCTGAGAGGATGCAGGAGCAATCGAGCATGTCAATGAACGGCGCACTCGGCAGCCGGTTCTCTGTGCGCTATCGCATAATTCAGCTGCTGCAGCTGTACCAGGCTCGAGAGACGGACTTGTTCTTCTCTTCTGAAAAGCAGGAAGAATTGAAATACGTGATAGACGACATGTACAAGTACCCGATCGATAGCGCTGCCAAAACGCATCTTGGCAGCATGCTCCGCGGCAGCGGCAAGTCGTCGGACGATGATATCGTTGACATGGTGCTCGAATTGCATCGCAACGGACAATTGTGCATCATCGATGACAGTGAGGACAAGCGCGACAAATACAGGATAATTTGCTCTATGGGCATGAAAAATCAGGAAGCATGAAAACAGCATTGTTCAATCAGTTGGTGCAAGCCGACATGATGCGCGACCTATTCACCGAGCATCTTGGTTGGAATAAGCCAAGCAACAAGTTCCCGATCTATGTTGCCGGGTTTGAGGGAGCTTTCAAGCCTTTGGCGGAGCGCAACAGCTTCCATGTGCTCATGGCTGATGCCGCTGAGCTGCCCTCGCCGTCGGCCCTGAAGCGCATCGATTCCCAGCTGCGCCCCAAGGCTGAGGATTACATAGCAATATTCCGCCTCAAGGGCGAGTCCAAACATCAGTTGTGGATGGTGCCAGTCAAGAAAGTGGAGAAGCGCGACCTGGTTAGCGTGGAGTTCGACGCGCCCTACCAGACTGAATACTTGGCACAGAAGCTCTCGCTGATAGAGTTTGGCATTGAGGAGCGCACCACCATAGTCGATGTCAAGGCCCGGGTGCACAAGGCTTTCCTGGTCAACTCGGAGCAAATAACCAAGGATTTCTACAAGGGATTCAAGGTCCAGCACAAGGCGTTCGCGGCCCAGATCACCGGCATCAATGACAGCGTAAGGGATGCCGACAATCGCGACAAGCAATGGTACGCGTCAGTGATGCTCAATCGCCTGATGTTCTGCTATTTCATTCAGAAAAAGGGATTTCTTGACGGCGACCTTGATTACCTGACGCATAAGCTGGAAATGTGTCGCGAGGAAGAGGGCGAGAACAAATTCTACCGCAAGTTCTACAAGGCTTTCCTTAGGCGACTCTTTTCAGACGGCCTCAATTCGACTGAGCGGACCGAGGATTTCAAGAGGGACTTTGGGCGCATCCCATATCTCAACGGCGGAATGTTCGACTCCCACGAACTCGAAAAGAAATACGGAGATATCGACATACCGGACGAAGCATTTGATTCGCTCTTCGGATTCTTCGGCAAATGGCGCTGGCACCTCGACACGCGCATCACCCAGGAGGGCAAGGACATCAACCCCGATGTCCTCGGCTACATCTTTGAGCAGTACATCAACGACCGCGCCCAGATGGGCGCCTACTATACCAAGGAGGATATCACCGAGTACATAGGGCGCAATACCATACTGCCGTTCCTGTTGGAGAAGACCAAGAAATCCACAAAGGAGACAGAAAAGTCGTTCGACCCGGAGTGGGGCTGGGTGTGGCGAATGCTGCGCGAGAGCGGTGACAAGTACGTCTTCGATGCCGTAAAGAAAGGATACTCTGATGATTGGCGCAGCGCAATCCCCGATGAGATATCCGTCGGGTTAATTAGGGAGGAAGAACGGGAGGAGGCGATGCTGCCGGTCACCGAGAGCCATCTCAATCTGCTGGAGCGCCGTCGCCTGTGGAATGCGCCGACGCCGGCTCAATGGGCTTTGCCTACGGAAATATGGCGCGAGACGATCGAGCGTCTTGAACGGTGTGAGGACATACTCTCCAAGATAAAGAATGGAGAAATACATTCCATAAATGATTTCATCACCTACAACCTCGACATACGCCAATTCGCCACCGACTTGATAACCGAGGCTAACAGGCGAGGGTATATCATGTGGGTGTACCGTTTCTATGACGCTCTGCGCAGCGTGGCCATACTCGACCCGACTTGCGGGTCGGGGCCTTCCTGTTCGCTGCGATGAACATCCTGGAGCCTCTCTATTACGACTGCATACAGTGCATGCGCGGTTGCGAGAAGAAGGACACTGTCAAGGAGATCAAGATGGCCCTTGCGGAGATATCCGAGCATTACCGCAGCAACGACCACTATTTCATCTTCAAGTCGATAATCCTCAGGAATCTCTACGGCGTCGATATCATGGCCGAGGCCACCGAGATCGCCAAGCTGCGCCTTTTCCTGAAGATGGTGTCCGTTGTTGACGTGAATCTAAAGGCTGACAATCTCGGCCTTGATCCCCTGCCCGACATCGACTTCAACATCCGTTGCGGCAACACTTTGGTAGGCTACGCCAACGAGGCTGAGCTTCTCAAGGCTTCGCAGAGCGGATTCTTCTCGCAGGAAAAGTACGAGGAGGAGATAAAGGTCGAGATGGAGAAGACCGATCGCGCCTACAAGAAATTCCGCAAGATTCAGCTTTCGCAGGACAACGAGAACAAGGCATTGTTCAAGGAGGCTAAGGATAATCTGACCGGCACATTGGCCAAGCTCAATGATGAGCTGAACCATTACCTCTACGAGCAGACTGGCGACCATCGCCTCGGCTATGACCGTTGGCTCAAGAGCCATCAGCCTTTCCACTGGCTCACCGAGTTCTACCAGATCATCCAAGGCAACGGCGGCTTCGATGTCATCATCGGCAACCCTCCGTATGTTGAATATAATAGAAAGAATAAAGCAACAGGTAAATCAGTCGCTGATATCTATAGATTAAAAGATTACGTGACTTTTGATTGTGGAAATCTTTATGCTTATGTGGTAGAAAGAAGTTGTAATCTCTCATCAGGAAGGGATAAGATTGGCTTCATTGTACCTCTGTCTTTAGCCTCTAATAACAATATGGGGCTGCTAAGAGATTTCTTAAGCGCTTCTGGAAACGCTTGGTATAGTCACTTTGAAGTTCGCCCAGCAAAATTGTTCGAAGGTGCCGAACAACGATTGACTATTTTCCTCTTAAGAAATAGTAGTACGACTAAAGTATATAGTACTCCTATTTTAAGATGGCACAATGAAGATAGAGAGTTGTTATTTAAGACTATTTCCTATTCTCCTTCATTCTATAATGGTACAATATGGAGAACGTCTTCTATATTGGAGTGTGCAATTTACAGTAAATTTATTCTTCATAAATTGACCTCTTCTTATTTATGTGAGGATGGATCTGGGCTCCAATATCGGACAGCTGGAGTGAGATACTGGATTATTTTTTTGAACCAAGGGTTTGGAACTCAATCCTTGAGCAATAAGTGTGCCTTTTTTGAAGATGATGCTCATGCGTTATTCTTTATGGCCGCTTTTAATTCAAATCTATTCTGGTGGTATTATGCTCTCAACTTCGATATGTTTAATCTTAAGGATTACATGATCTTTGGTTATAGATTGAACTATAAAGAGGATGACAGAATCAAGACATTGGCATCTGAGTTGGAGGAAGATCTCCATAATAATAAAGTGGAACAAATCATAAATAGTAAAACCAGAGGGGTTGTGGTTACTTCTTATTTTCAAAAGAAGCAATCAAAACCCATCATCGATGAGATTGATAAGGTGCTGGCAGAGCACTATGGCTTTACCGAGGAGGAACTGGATTTCATTATCAATTATGACATCAAGTACCGTATGGGCAGTGAGCTAAACGGAGATGAAGAATAATCCATAATCCATAGATATGTCATCGCAACCTAAATTTCTTGGGAATGAGAAATTATTGGAACAGAAAGATCTGATAGGCTTTTTCTGCTCTCGACATACCGTGCCTGCGTCGGTGATGCCGACGCTCGACTGGGCTTATGAGGTGAGAAAGAGGAAAGAGGCCGTGGTTATCTCTGGCTTCCAATCCGATATGGAGAGGGAGGTACTGGATATATTGTTTGAGGGCAAGTGCGGCATAGTGATTGTGTTGAATCGCTCGATATATAAGGTGGTGCCCGAGGCTTATGCCTCGGCCTTTGCTGATGGTCGTATCCTCTTCGTCTCGCTCCTTGGCGAGGGCATACGCATGCCCTCGCGCCAAAATGCTGAGCGGCGCAATCGCTACATCGCCGAGCGCGCCACTAGCCTGGTATTCTCATCAGTAACCACAGAATCGTCTCTGTATCCGCTGATGATAGAATATCAACAAAAAGCCCATAAAATTTTATAGATTCTTTGTTGGTAAGAAAAATAATTGTTAAATTTGCAGTCAGTTAGGATACTCTACTGTTATATGTAACTTAAAACTTACTGCCATGGATAGAAAGCAAATAATAGAAAATTGAAGAAAAGATAGGTGTCTCTTATATCTTAGCTTCTGTTCAACAAGGCTGTTTATATAAATTAAAAATAGTAACCTTAACGTAACACATCACATGATACCAACCCAGAAGGCGATAAAGCAGACTTTTTTTGAAGTCAAAAGATGTCCTTTGTATTGGAGAGACCCAGATTCACTGATCGTGCCAGAGAAAAAACGTGGTAAAAAGAAGGATATAGGACCTTCTTTGTTTGGTAATAATTATGTCTATACTGCTTGTGAGACTTACGAAGCTTTGGTTGATTGGGACCATCAGCGCTTTATCATACCTGTTTCGTTAGACTATATACTTTTTACTCACGAAAAAACATACCATTTAGGTGAGAAAATAGTAAAGGATTTATTTACCTCTTCTGATCAAGAAGAAGTATTTTGTTATGTCCTTCGACAATCAGTGACAGGGGATATTGTGGAATATGGGATGTGTACAAAAGTAATGTGGCATCAACCCGAACTGACTGGAGGATGGGTGCCAACAGTCACTATGGGGAATAGTTATAATAAGACCAAAAAATTAACTTGTCAAATTGGTTTTACAGAAAGAGAGTTAGGATTAAATATATCTTTTAAACATTTGTCTTTTACTGCAGGCACAGCACATTCCTCCCCTAAATCTGGAGGTGGGTTGGAAGAAGAAATATGGATTCAAATAGGAAAAAGTAGGCATAAAATTTTTGAGTATATACAGGCCTTTAAAGAAATGATTAAAGAGCTGCAAACTCAACGAATAGCTCGTGGAGATTTCTTGCCTATGTTTTGTAAATTCCAAGGATTTACAAAACAAAAACTGGAAAAACGGCCTGGATCGGAATTATCAAGGTTGTGGCGTATTATTGAAGAAACTATAGAGAGAATATGTAAACGTTTTTTCTATAATGGATACTCTATGCTTTTGGTCATGGCCGACTATGTAGAGAAGAATGAAAATAATATTCTCTCAGGGAATCGCTATGTGAATTTAGGGAATTGGGTAGAAGATTTCCTTGAGGCTCGTAAAAAGCCAAATTTTTCCCCTCATGATTATATAGGAAAAGAAGCCCATGATGCGGCTTCTTGGCTGGAAACTCAATTTGGAAATTAAAAAGCTCAAATGATAAAGAGGTTTTGTCACTGAGTGTTTAGGGGAGAAGGCAGAACCGACCCAAGATGTCCCAGCTATCCGGATTGGTAACCAAATGTCTATCCGGATAGTTGTCCAAAGTGGAGAAATAGGGAGGTGAATGGATTAGCCCATAAAATTAAATCCCAAGTAAAAAAACAAAGTTAGTTGCTTGGGATTATGCGTTGTCTTTATGGTTTGGTCAAGTCTACTGTATCAGTAAAATCCGCCAAGTCAAGGTAAAGAAGCCGAGTATGGGGTTCCTTTTCGTTTTCGTTTAGACGAAGAAAACCGTTCTTCAAGTAAAAAGGAATTGCGACGATATAAGCATCCACTGTAATGAATCTACATCCAGTTTTATTTCCATTTGTGAAAGAAGTAATAAGGTAGTCTATAATACTACTACCTATATTTAAACCTCTAAAATCTTTAGATACCCCTAAGCGGCAAATTTTTACCGCTGGATAACTCTTTATCCTTTTTCTGTTTACAAATCGATTCCTGCGGAATCTATTGAACTGGGTATTGCTTTCAAAGTCTCCTATGGATATTCTATCATTAGCTAAGCTATAGTAAGCCATTATAACTTTCTCTGGTCCATACTTTAATAC
This sequence comes from Bacteroidales bacterium, assembly GCA_020860445.1. Taxonomy (GTDB): domain Bacteria; phylum Bacteroidota; class Bacteroidia; order Bacteroidales; family Muribaculaceae; genus CAG-873. The sequence continues at coordinate 18,949 of JAJBUH010000051.1, forward strand.
ATAAGTGACTGCCAATAGAGTTTTCTGATAATCTAAAGCATCATGTTTTAGAAAGTCGTTTAGGTCGTTGTCGCCACAATCGAAGTTCTGGATGTCTTCGCTTTGCAAACGAGATATGCTGACTTTCGTAAGATCGAAATTATCCTTGTCCATTAGCAATCCAGCTTTTTACCATAGCGTAACGTTTCAGACGCAGAGCTTTACGCTCTGGTGTCTCATGACGAGTTTGGTTCATGCGCTCCATAAAACGGCGTGCATCTTCTCCGTATAATATAGGTGTTTCTTTTATCGGTCGTGCCATAATAGTTACATTTAAGTTTCAAGCAAAGTTAATGATTATTATTAAAATAACAAAATATAAGGATAAAAAGATGTTGAATAGAGATGGGATTAGCCCAGGGATTTGTGGAGGTAGGGGAGAGGGGGAAGGTCGGAGGGGTAGTGGGA
>JAJBUH010000149.1 GCA_020860445.1 Bacteroidales bacterium
AGACGATTTCGGTGGCCTTGGAGAGAGCATTTCTCCAAAATATTCCATCTGGCCCCCCTCGGAAAACTGTTTTTTCCGTAAGAGAAAGAATAGGTTGTTTGGTTTCAGTAAGCAGAGAATAGTTTATACCGTCGTTTATACCGTCATTTAAACCGTCATTTATTGGATCATTTATTGGATCATTTATTCCATCATTTATTGGATCATTTTTGCTTTGGTTTTTAGGTTAGGGAGGAAGCAGGTGACAAGACCGATAAGGGGCATCCAGGCGCAGAAATCGTAGATGGCCTCGATGCCGTAGGTGTCGGCGAATGAGCCCAGCACTCCTGAGGCAATGCCGCCTATGCCAAATGCGAAACCGAAGAATAGGCCCGATACCATACCAAGGTGATTGGGTAGCAATTCCTGGGAATAGAGCAAGATAGCAGGAAATGCCGATGAGAGCACAAAGCCGGCGCAGAAACTCAGCACGATAGTTATTGGCAGATTGGAGTATGGCATCACCAGGCTAAAGGGAGCGGTGCCCAGAATCGAAGCCCAAATCACTGGCTTGCGGCCATATCGGTCGCCAATTGGTCCGCCCACCAATGTGCCAGCAGCTGTGGCAAACAAGAACACGAATAGGCATATCTGCGAAGCAGAAATCGACACATGGAATTTCTGAATAAGGAAGAATGTGTAGTAACTGGTGATACTGGCCATGTAGACATACTTTGAGAATATCAGCACCATCAAGATTGATATGGCAAACACTGTGCGAGGCACCGACAGTGGCAATGGCTTGTGCGGAATTTTGCCTCCGGCTTGGCTGCGAGCCTGCCGCAAATAGCCGCGATACCATCGACACACAATCCCCATCACCCAGAATCCTATGGCCGATACCACCAGAAACCATAGAATGTACAGTCTCGAATGAGGCGCAACTATAACCGCTACCAATAGCGGGCCGATCGAACCACCGAAATTTCCGCCTACTTGAAATACCGACTGGGCCATGCCTCTGCGCCCCATGCTGGCGAGCGAGGTAATGCGCGAGGCCTCAGGATGCAACGTGGCTGAACCGAGTCCAAGCACAAACACTGCGCATAGCACCATGGCAAACGAGCCAGAGAAAGCCAACAACGCTATACCTGTGCTGGTACAAACCAGTCCCATGGGCAAACTCCCGGCAAAGGGATGCTTGTCGAAAGCGTAACCCACCACTGGCTGAAATACCGAGGCGGCTATCTGGTAGACCAAGGTAATCAATCCAATCTGCGCGAAGTCAAGGCCCAAATCAACCTTCAGCAAGGGATAAGAGGCAGCAACTACCGACTGCAACAAATCATTAATGCAATGGCATGTGCACAGAGCCAGCAACACGTGGAAGGTCGGCAGCCCAGCGATTACCTTAAATTTCTGTATCAAATTCATACACCTTAGAAATTTTATGCAAAGTTACGGAAAAAATGAGTATATTTGCCGAAGAGAATAAAAAATCCAAATGTAACTTAACAGGTAACACTTAAATAGAATGCTATGAAGCAGACCTTGCTATTTTGCGCTGCGGCCATGGGCCTGATGCTGGGCGGATGCAAATCCGCTGACTACAAAGTCACTTCTCCCGATGGGAGAATAGTCGTTGAATACCTGCCATCCAAGTCGGGCAATGGCGCTTACAGCGTGGTTGTCGATGGCGATACCTTGCTGCGCCAGTCGCGCCTTGGCCTTGTGGCGCAGGGCCAAAACCTTGAGGCTAACAAAATCCTTGAGGTGACACGCGTCGAGGTAAATGAAACGTGGACCCAGCCTTGGGGCGAAAACAAACAATGCACCGACAATCACCGCGAGATGGCGATTGCTCTCTCTGGCGATGGCGCTCAGGTGACCCTCAGATTCAGAGTGTTTGACGATGGCATGGCTCTGCGATACGAGATAGATGCCCCGGTGGATTCGCTGACCATTATGGACGAGCTCACTGAGTTCAACTTCGCTGTCGACGGCGACACTTGGTCGTATCCGGCCAACTTTGAGACCTACGAACTCAATTATCGCCGCATGCATCTGTCGGATATTCCTGACTCCCAAACCCCTTGCACTTTCCGCACTAATGCCGGAGTGTACGGCTCAATCCACGAGGCCGCTCTTTACGACTATCCCGAGATGGTGCTGCGCCGCGACTCAGTCAACAAGATTCTGAAAGCCGACCTGGCTCCTCTGCCTAATGGGGTGAAGGCCTATATCCCCGGCAAATTCACTACCCCCCTGGCGCACCATGCAAATCGGACGCAAGGCTGTAGACCTGATCAATTCAGCATTAATTCTCAACCTCAACGAGCCGTCAAAACTCACAGATACCTCATGGATCAAGCCCCAGAAGTATGTAGGCGTGTGGTGGGGCATGCATCTTGGCACCCAGACTTGGACCATGGGACCGCAACACGGAGCCACGACAGCCAACGCCATCAAGCACATCGATTTTGCTGCCGCCAATAATATCCAGGGCGTGCTCTTTGAGGGCTGGAATCGCGGTTGGGATACCTGGGGAGATGCCCAACATTTTGACTATCTTGAGGCTTATCCCGACTTTGATGTCAAGAAGATTGCCGCTTATGCTCAGGACAAGGGCATCGAGCTGTGGATGCACAATGAGACCGGAGGCAATATCCCCGAGTATGAAGCAGTGCTTGATAGCGCTTTCCGGTATTATCAGAGCCTGGGTGTGCATACTGTCAAGACTGGATATGCTGGCGGTTTCAAAGGTGGCTATCTGCATCATTCGCAATATGGAGTGCGCCACTACCAGCGCGTAGTCGAGACTGCGGCTAAATATCAAATCATGATTGATGCCCACGAGCCTATCAAAGAGACCGGAATACGCCGTACCTGGCCGAATATGATGACGCGCGAGGGTGCCCGAGGCATGGAATGGAACGCTTGGTCAGAGGGCAATTCGGTCGAATATCTGACCACGCTGCCCTACGTGCGCCTGCTCTCCGGCCCGATGGACTATACCCCCGGCATATTCGACATCGACTATTCTACCGCCAAGGCCGACCGCAAGCGCATAGAGTGGAACGGCCCCAACGGCCATTGCCGCGTGCATACCACCCTTGCTCGCCAGATGGCCCACTGGGTAATCATCTACTCGCCGCTGCAGATGGCTGCCGACCTGCTTGAGAATTATAAGGGACATCCCGCATTCCAATTCTTCCGCGATTTCAATGCCGATTGCGACTGGTCGCAAGCGCTTGATGGAGAAATCGGCGAATACATTGTGGTGGTGCGCCGTGCCGGCAATGACTTCTTCCTCGGCGCAGGCACCAATGATGATAGCCGCACTGTGGATGTGCCACTCACATTCTTAGAGTCGGGATTGGAATATCAAGCCACCATTTATGCTGACGATCCAGATAGCTCTGACCCCGAGGCTTATCAAATCACCGAACGCACAGTCACCAGTGCCGATAGCCTGTCAATCCAAATGAACAGCGCTGGAGGCCAAGCCGTGTCATTCCGGCTCAAATAATTGAACACATAAAAACCGCGCCAAGGGCTTCAGTGGCCCTTGGCGCGGTTTTTATGTGTATGTGAGTGACTAAGCTAAACACATATCCATGAGCTGGGTGATGGCTTGGCGGTCAAGGTTTTGGCCGATAAAGACCAGTTTGACCATGCGGTCGCCGTATTCGGGATCCCAGTCGCGCATGATGGTGGGGTCGGCGAGCATCATTTGCTCAAGCTCCTCCTTGGGGGCCTCGGCATACCAGAGACCCGATTCGGAGAGCTTCTTCTGTTTGCCAGCAGTCTCGAACAGGTACGACATGCGTCGATTGTCCTGGAAATAGCAGATGCCCTTGCATCGGATTATGTTTTTGGGCCATTTCGAGCCAATCATCCAGTCAAACTTGTTGAGGTCGAGCGGGCGGCGCGTATAGTAGACAAATGTGCCAATGCCGTATTCCTCAGCCTCGCCATGGTCGTGATCGTGGTGATGGTGATGATGACCGTGGCTGTCGTGGGAATCGTGATTATCGTGGGAATCGAGGTGATCGAGTGGCTCGTGGGAATCGTCATGGTCGTGGTCATCGTGGTGGTGGTCATGCTCGTGATCGTCATCATGGTCCTCGACGGGCTTGTCAAGCTCGCGGATCCAGGTGGCTGAGGTGGCTACGCGCTCAAAATCAAAGTCATGGGTATTGAGCAGCAAATTGAGGTCGACATCGCAATAGTCGCACTCGATAATGCGGGCGCGTGGCTGGATTGCGCGCACTATCTTGCGCACCCGATTGGCCTCGTCGAGCGTAAGCTCTGAGATTTTGTTGAGCAGGATGATGTCGCAAAATTCGATTTGTTGGATTATCAGATTCTCGATATCCTCCTCGTCGAGGTTTTCGGCCTGGAGGCTCTCGCCACAGGCAAATTCATCGCGGAGGCGCAGAGCATCTACCACCGTGCAGATGCAGTCGAGGTGCGGAGTGGCTTTGCGCTTGACGCTCATCGTGGGCATCATGCAGATTGTCTGGGCAATAGGTGCGGGTTCGCAGATGCCGCTTGCCTCAATCACCAGATAGTCAAAGCGGCCCATGGCTATAATCTCGTCGATTTGGGCTATTAGGTCCATCTTGAGGGTACAGCAGATGCAGCCGTTCTGTAGGGCCACCAGGCTGTCGTCCTTTTTGCCTACGACTCCGCCTTTCTGTATCAAGTCGGCATCGATATTGATTTCGCCGATGTCGTTGACGATTACGGCGAATCGGATGCCGCGTTCGTTGGTGAGAATATGGTTGACCAGAGTGGTTTTGCCGCTGCCGAGATATCCGGTCAGGAGCAAAATGGGTAGTTGCTTCTTCATATTGTTGGTATAGCGCAGTTGAAACTATTTACATAAGGGAAAAGCCGTAAGCTCTGGGCTTACGGCCATTCCTATTTGAATGTCGTTGCAAATTTAGGGATTTTTCCCAATACTTACAACTGGGTGGGACAAAAATTGTCCTCGTCAGGCTTTATTTAGTGATAGCAACTTTCTTGCCGTTGACGATGTAGAGACCCTTAGGCAGAGCCTTGACTTGGTCAGCATTTGCATTGCGCAGTACGCATACGCCGCTGGTGGTGTAGACGGTGAATGACTGAGCCTCAGCCTCGATTGACTGGAGAGCGCTGCTGCCGCTTACGGTGAACTCGCATACCAGGTCGACAGTCACTAAGTCGTAAGCTTCGTAAGTGTCATAGTCGTAAGCATAAGCTGTGTAGGCAGTGCTCGGTATGGTCAGCGCATAGTTGCCAGCGGCTTCGATGTCTGCATCGGGAATTACGACCTCAAGCATATAGTTCCAGGTATCCCAGTTGGTAACGCAGTTGACATCGTCATAAAGAGTGTAGTAAGCCACAACTTCGCCATCGCGAGTGAGGATTGCATCTTGTCCATCCTCTATGGTAGGAGTGCCGTTGGTGATGTTGAAGTCGACGGTGCCAGCGTTGTATGACGAGGTGTAGACTACATCTTCGGGTTCTCTCGGGGTCACTTCATAAGTCCAGGTAATATTAATGTCCTTGGTGGCAACAGCTTCGCCATTGTAAGTCAAAGCGTACTGTGATGCCTCAATCGAGATGGTGTAGGTTTCGCCGGCTACAACATCTTCGATATCGAAGTCGAGCTCGTTATAGTAGGGGAAGAGGGTGTAGTCAGAGTAGGAACATTCAATTACTTCGCCAGTGCTGTGTACGGTGACATATCCTACCGAACTGCTGCTGGTAGCTGAAGCTTTATAGTCGCTGGGCCAGTAGAGAACAAGGCACATGCCATAGTAAACCGAAACCTCGGGCTCTACCCAGTTGGGATCTTCGGGTTCTTCGATAACTTCGCCAACCTGGAATTCGCATACTAGGTCGACTGTCACGAGGTCGATCTCATCGTAGGTTGAAGAATCATAAGTGTAGGCAGTGTAAGCAGTGCTGGGCACGGTGAGCACATATTTTCCATCAGCTTCGATATCCTCAGGAGTCAGATTCACTGGAATCACATAGCAACGTTGGTTATAGTCGATATTAATATCGGAGTCTGAGAGGGCATAGGTGGCCACCTCCTCACCGTTGCGAGTCAAGATAGCCTCTGCTCCCTCGTTGATGGTAGGAGTGCCCGAGGTGATGTAATACTTGACAGTGCCCTCGTCATAGCTTGAGGTATATGCTACCTCTGAAGGTTCGGTAGGTGTGTCAGAAGAGCCGTAAGTCCAGGTTACGTTTATGTCTTGTGACTCTACTGCCTGGCCATTATAGGTGAGCGAGTACTGGTCAGCAGCCAAGGTGATTACATACGTATCGCCCTCGACGATGTTGCTTTTGCGGATGGTGAATTCCAGCGAGTTACCATTGGGAAAGAGATCCCAGTAATAGTAGAGGCACTCGAAGACTTCTCCTGTGCTCTCGCGGGTCACATAGCCTGCGGCGTCTTCAGTGACTGAAACGTTATAGCCAGAGGGCCAAGTGAGATAGAGCACACCCCCGTAGCCGGGGTAGGAGGCTGTAGGCTCAACCCAATCCTGTGCTTGGGCTGAGAAACCAAACAGGCAAGCAGCGAAGCTGGCCATGGTGGCGAGTAAAGTTTTCTTCATAAATAAAGATTTGTTAGTAAATAGATGTTTAGGTTGGAGCTCAGAAAGACAATAACTCCTATCGACCACAAAGTTGAGAAATTTTACTCGCCAACACAAGGTTTGGGCTCAAAAATCTGTCTCAAATCAAGATTTAATACGTCTCAATTTCGGAAAATCAATGTCTCAAAAAATGTAACTACCTGATAACCAAAGGTCCCTCCTTTGTTTCTTTACTGAAGGAAAATACTGAACCCAAATTGACGTTATAAGTAAGTTAGGACCCAATTTAAAATTAAACAAAAATGCATTCTTCAGTGCGTAGCACGACTCTTGTTTGTTAACCCCACATGGAGTGCGTAGCACGGAATGTGGGGTATCGGCGTATCCGGATGGCGAGTGCGTAGCACGGCCCTTATTTCCCAGAGACGCTGCTTCCGAGCCGTGCTACGCACTCTTCTTAAGAGGCACGAAGCCATACATACCCCACATTCCGTGCTACGCACTCCATGTGGGGTTAACAAACAAGAGCCTTGCTACGCACTCACCATCCGGGTGACATTTGTTTCCAAAAACCAAAAACTAAAGACCAAAAACTATAAGGATATGCAAATATACATAGGACGCGCAAAGATAATGACCGGTCATGCCCCTGAGGGTTTGACCATGAGTACAGAGCCGGATTTTCAGGCTGAGGCTGATGCTTTGGCGGCTGAATTGGCAAGTTATACCCCCGATGAGTTGCAAGGGATGCTGCAGGTCAATCCCGGTATAGCTCGCGACAGCTGGGTCAGCTATCAGCATTGGACAGACCCCACGACGCGCCAACCAGCAATTTTCGCCTACGATGGCATAGTGTTTCTGAAGCTGGCCCCTGAGACTCTCTCTGAGGCAGACCTGCGCTATGCTAACGACCACCTGATGATTGGCTCGTATCTGTACGGGATGCTGCGGCCATTAGACTTGATCAATCCCTACCGCCTTGAGGGCAAGGTAACGCTGCCTGGCACTGAATTCAAGACTATGGGCGCATATTGGAAGCCGAGGCTTACCGATTGGTTTATCGAGCGCGTCAAGGCTGACGATGGAATCCTTGTGAATCTCGCCAGCGCCGAATTTAAGGATATACTTGACTGGAAGCGAGTGCAGCGTGAACTCACGGTGCTGACTCCGGATTTCAAAGTGATGAAGAATGGACAGCCCAAGTCGGTGACAGTTTATGCCAAGATGTGCCGAGGGGCCATGACGCGCTGGATACTGCAAAATCGAGTTGCCGACCCAGCGGAGCTCGATTCGTTTGAATACGAGGGCTTCCGCAGTGTCGGCAATCTCAAATTTGTCTGTCCAGAATAGTAGGCTATCAGATAGCATCGAGGGCTTGAGCGAGGTCGGCGATGATATCGTCGATATGCTCAGTGCCGATCGAGAGGCGCACGGTCGAGGGGGTGATATGCTGCTGCTCGAGTTCCTCGGGGGTCATCTGCGAGTGGGTGGTAGTATAGGGGTGTATCACCAAGCTCTTGACATCTGCCACATTGGCCAGAAGCGAAAAGATCTGCAGGTTGTCGATGAATCTCCAAGCCTCTTCTTGGCCACCGTCAATCTCAAAGGTGAAGATGCTGCCAGCGCCCTTGGGGAAGAGTTTCTTGTACAGCTTATGGTCAGGATGGTCGGGAAGCGAGGGGTGGTTGACCTTTTTCACCTTGGGATGCTTCTTGAGGAAGTCGACCACCTTGAGGGCATTCTCGACATGGCGCTCGACGCGCAGCGAGAGGGTCTCAAGGCCTTGGAGCAGGATGAAGGCGTTGAAGGGCGATATAGTCGCGCCGGTGTCGCGCAGGATGACGGCTCGGATTCTTGTCACGAAGGCAGCTGGACCAGCCACGTCGGCAAATATGGCTCCGTGATAGCTTGGGTCGGGCTTGGCGAGGGTGGGGAACTTATCGGGATTGGCCTTCCAGTCAAATTTGCCGCTATCGACGATGATGCCGCCGAGGCTGGTGCCATGACCGCCGATGAATTTGGTGGCTGAGTGCACCACGATGTCAGCTCCATGCTCGATAGGACGGATCAGGTAGGGAGTGCCGAAGGTATTGTCAATAATCAATGGTATGCCATGGCGATGGGCCACCTCGGCAAGGGCGTCGATATCAGTGACATCAGAATTTGGGTTGCCAAATGTTTCGGCATATATGGCCTTGGTGTTGGGCTGAATGGCAGCCTCGACAGCCTTTAGGTCATTGACATTGACGATGGTATTGGTGATGCCCTGGGTTGAGAGGGTATGGGTGATTAGATTGAAAGATCCGCCATACAAGTTGTCGGCTGCGACTACGTGGTCGCCAGCCTGTAGGATATTTTGCAGAGCATAAGTTGCGGCTGCGGCGCCAGATGCAACGGCCAGACCAGCCACGCCACCCTCGAGAGCGGCCACACGGTCCTCAAGCACGCCTTGGGTCGAGTTGGTGAGGCGACCATAGATGTTGCCGGCATCGCGCAGGGCGAAGCGGTCGGCGGCGTGTTGCGAGTCGCGGAACACATACGATGTGGTCTGATAGATAGGCACAGCGCGAGCATCGGTAGCGGGGTCGGGTTGCTCTTGTCCTACATGCAGCTGGAGGGTCTCGAAGTGGAGGTTTTCGCGGTTGAGTTTCATAATAGTTGTGAGTTATTAGTTATTAGTTATTAGTTATTAGTTATTAGTTATTAGTTATTAGGGAGCTTAGGGGACCGCCGGGCCGAAGGCCCGTGGCACTCGACTGCCCGGCTTGTTATTTACATTGCAAAGTTACGGACAAAGAAAAATCCCCTAAAGAAAAATCCAAAATTCAGAATATTTTTGTAATTTTGCCGTGAATTTGTAGAATAATATTCTTCTCGTCTCAACTATTTATCAAAATGGCAGAAAAGGAATCAGTGCTCGACAAAATCGACTTGCAGATCCTGCGCGAGCTGCAAGCCAACAGCCGCCTCACCAACAAGGAATTGGCTGCTCGCATCCATCTCTCCACCACGCCCACCTTTGAGCGGCAGCGCCGCTTGGAGCGCGAGGGGTATATCAGCCAATATACCGCCATCGTGGATGCTCAGCGAGTAGGGAGGGGATTCAGCGTGTTTTGCAATGTGAGCTTCAGCAACATCAACCAAAGCAAGGCTCTCGAGTTTGGCGAGATTGTCAGGGATTGGGAGGAGGTCACCGAGTGCTACAATGTGAGCGGCGACTGCGACTATATGATGAAGGTGTGCGTGGCCGATATGCGCAGCTATCAGCAATTCATACTTGACAAAGTGGGCTCGCTCAGCTATGTCGAGCGAGTGCGCAGCGTATTCATCATGGGTACTCTCAAGCTCAACTACAGCGTGCTCCCAATCGAGCGTAAATAGCCCCATCTCCCACAAGGGACAGGTCAATGTCTTCCTATTTCTTTTAAAAAGATAATGATTATGGACAACAGTCAAGAGATATTTCCCATCGTAGATGAGGATGGGCGCATGGTGGGTCGAGCCACACGTGGCGAGTGTCACAGCGGTAGCAAACTGCTCCACCCAGTGGTGCATCTGCATGTGTTCAACCCCGAGGGCGACCTGTATTTGCAAAAGCGCCCTCACTGGAAAGATATTCAACCCGACCGCTGGGACACTGCCGTCGGAGGCCATGTCGATTATGGCGAAGCAGTCGAGGATGCTTTGCGGCGCGAGGCTCGCGAGGAGCTGGGCATAACTGATTTCCAGCCCGAGTCGCTGGGACGCTATGTGTTTGAGAGCCAACACGAACGCGAATTGGTCAATGCTTACCGCACCGTCTGCGACCCAGCCGATGTGCACCCCACCGACGAGCTCGATGGCGGCCGCTTCTGGCCCTTGGCAGAAATACGCGCCAATTTGGGACAAGGAGTCTTTACACCCAATTTCGAGCAAGAATTCCAACGATTTTTTGGAGAACGTAAGCACGTAAGCTGAACGTAAGCACAAACCAAGTATTTATTTAAAATCCTCTTTTATTTTAATCATCTAAGGTGTGCTTAGGTAATCTTACGTGCTTACGTTTTATGGAAATATTAGTTTAATTGGAGTGAAATATTAATGAAACAATTTCCCTCTACTTTTGCAGTGGATAATCAAACAGTGCAAAAGCATGGATATGAGTTCGCTAAGAATCAGAGCAGCCGTGGCAGCTTTGCTATTTGCCCTCTGGGGCAGTGCGCAAGAGGTGACCACTCAGTCGCAATCAGACCTGTACTCAGAGTTGCAAACCAAGCTGTCATTGATGCCGCAAATCAACGGTACCATCAGAGCCAAATACGAGTATGAACCCCAAATCGAGAAGGGACGCTTCGAGGTGCGCAATGCGCGCCTGAGCGTCACTGGTCGGGTAATCCCAAGCGTGGTCTACAAGGCCGAAATAGACCTGTCAGACGAGGGAGCAATCAAGATGCTTGACGCTTATGTGCGCTATCGCCCCGACCGCTGGTCAGTGACAATAGGACAGATGCGTGTGCCTTTCACCATCGATGCCCATCGCTCGCCCCATCAGCAGTATTTCGCCAACCGCTCGTTCATCGCCAAGCAGGTGGGCAATGTCAGGGATGTGGGCTTGGCTGCCTCGTGGCTTCCAATCGAGAGCAAGAATATGGTTTGGACTATCGAGGGAGGCATATTCAACGGGTCGGGCCTTACCGACCAGAAGGACTACTGGACTGATGCTTATAATTTTTCGCTCAAGACCTACGCCACTGTGTGCCGTTGCATTACCTTGGAAATGAGTTGTCAAAAGACACGCCCCGAGGCTGTTGACATTATGATGTGGGATGCCGGAGGTTACTTTGACAATGGCCTGTGGCATATCGAGGGTGAATACTTGCGCAAGTGCTATCGCCACGGGACCTTTCCGGCAGTCGATGCCTGGGATACGTTTGCTGCTTATAGGTTTCCGTTGAAGGGCAACTTGAGAGGAGTATCTGTGCTGGGCAGATATGATTTTATGTCGAATCATAGCAATGGCGTGGCCAACGATGAGGGTTTTCTCTATGTCAACGACCCGGCTCGCCACCGGGCAACGGGTGGAGTGACCCTGCACTTTGGCGAGAAAAAGCTGTGGGCTGATATACGCATCAACTATGAAAAATATTTCTACCGCGCCTCAGCCACCGAGAGCGAATCAGGCAGGGACAAATTTGTAGTCGAGGTCGTTGCGCGCTTCTAAACGAACTTATGGCAGCGCCCATGCGTTTAAAACAAATGAAAAACAGGAAAACGCATGAAATCAAATTTATCCCTTTTGCCGCTCGCTGCGGCTCTGTTAATATCATTTAATATGGATGCTAAGAAATCATACATCTTCTATGCCGACGGCGTAGAGGAAGTTGAGGCCGTTGCCACAGTCGACGCTCTGCGCCGTGGAGGCCTCGAGGTAGTGACTGTGTCGATTGAGGAGACGCCTGTTGTGACTGGCGCTACTGGCCAAAAGCTGGTGGCTGATAGCTTGATCACGCAAATTGACCCTACTGGGGCCGAGTGGATAATAATCCCGGGCGGTGTGCCCGGCGCTCCCAATCTGCACGCCAACGAGCGTGTCAACGAAATCATCAAGCAGCAATGGGCTGCCGGAGGCAAGGTGGCTGGCATCTGCGCCGGACCGGCCGTGGTGCTTGCACCCACAGGCATTCTCAAGGGGATGAAAGCGACATGCTATCCCGGTCTTGAAAAGGATTTGGAAGATGCTGGCGCTACATACCTCAAGCAGCCCGTGGTGGTTGATGGACGATTGATCACATCAGAGGGTCCGGGTACCACCCTGCAATTCGCGGGAGCCATCATCGAGGCCACCAAGGGTGCCAAAGCCGCCACCGAGACCATGGACAGCATGCTCGTCCCCTACAAGGATTGACCCAATAGGAGTATCAAAAAAACACGGATTACACGGATTGCTATCCGGATGGTATCTGTGTAATCCGTGGTTTTTGATGCTTTCGTGGTTTTTGGATACGGCCGTGGTTTAAGGTAGTTGAAAAAATGGGGGATCAATGTGGAAAATACATTAAATTATTGCGAAATTTTTTTACATCGTCTCTGTGTAGACGGATTATTACTAATTTTGTCATCAAAAAAACCACGCATAGGAGATGGATGACAAATTAGCTCGAATCTTAGTGGTGGAAGACGACGCCACCCTCTCGGAAATGCTCCAGTTCAACCTCGAAATCGAGGGCTACAAGGCCGATGTGGTCCATAGCGCCGAAGAGGCTTTGAACCTTGATTTGTCGCATTATTCCCTGATTCTGCTCGACATGATGATGGGTGAAATGAGTGGATTCGCCTTTGCTCGCAAGCTCAAGGCGGACCCATACACCGCTCATGTGCCCATCATATTTTGCACAGCCCGCGATAATGAAGACGATATGGTCAAGGGGCTTGCTCTCGGCGCCGATGATTACATCTACAAGCCGTATTCGCTGCGCAATGTCATGGCCAGGATCGAGGCTGTGCTTAGGCGCACTGCCCACAGTTCGGCATCCGACGCGTCAGAATCGCTGACTTATGAGGGGCTGTATATCGACCGCCGCTTCAAACGCTGCATTGTCGATGGCCAAGAGGTCAAGCTGGTCAAGAAAGAATTTGAGATCCTTGAGCTGCTGATGAGTTATCCCGGCCGCATATTCAGCCGCGAGGAGATATTGCAGCGAGTGTGGAAAGGCGAGGTCGTAGTGCTTGAGCGCACCGTGGATGTCAACATCACCCGCGTAAGGCAGAAAATCGCGCCTTATGGCGAGCATGTAGTCACCCGTTCAGGATTTGGCTATGGCTTCATTTAAATTATCATATCAATACCGACTATTCTTTTTGATATTGCTCTTCTCGTGGGTGATAGTGGGGTGCTTTTTGGCCTTTCAGTACCATCGCGAGAAGGAATTCAAGGCTCAATTGCTCAACGAGCAGCTGCAGCTCATCAATCGCGAGGTGGCCCAGGGCGTAGCCACTGGCAAACCTATCGCTGAGTGCTTAGAGGGCTTGGCCCAGCCATTTGCCGACCTCAGAGTCACGGTGGTTGAGCAGAATGGCCATGTGGCATTTGACAACTCGCTCGACTCGCTGCCACGATCCAACCACCTGTCGCGCCCCGAGATTGCGGCGGCCCTGCTCAATGGCTCGGGCTATACGGTGCGCCGCCACTCTGAGACTGCCGATGGCACATATTTCTACTCGGCCCTGATGCGCGACGGCCTGATTGTGCGTTCGGCCGTGCCATATTCCATGCCGCTCAGCGAGATGCTGGCTGCCGACCGGGGCTTCCTGTGGTTTATGCTTGCCGTCACTTTGGTGATGGGCGCGCTCGCTTGGGTGGCATCGCGCCAGGTGGGCATGACCATTTCGCGCCTCAATGCCTTTGCCAAGAGGGCCGAGCGCGGCGAGACTATCTATGACGAGGAGGCATTCCCCACCGATGAACTGGGCGAGATCTCGAGCCATATCGTTAGCCTCTATTCCCGCCTGCAGTCAACGATGGCCGACCGCGATAAGCAGCATGCCGAATCGATGCGCCAGCAGCAAGAGAAAAATCGCATCAAGCGCCAGCTTACCAACAATATCAACCACGAACTGAAAACTCCCATAGCCGCCATACAGATTTGCATTGACACCCTCAGGCAACACCCCACGCTGCCCGATGCTAAGCGCCAGGAAATCATTGAGAAATGCTATGCCAACAGCCAGCGCCTGAATACTCTCATGACCGATGTGGCAACCCTCACCCGGCTCGACGAGGGTGGCAAGTCGATTGAGATGGAGCCCATCAGTCTGCGCAAACTGGTCGAGGATGTCGAGGCGGAATTTCCATCATCACTGCCTATTGACAACCGGGTGCCAGCATCCATCACGGTGCATGGCAACCATAATTTGTTGAGTTCGGTATTTCGCAACTTGATTCAGAATGCCAACTCGTACTCGCAGGGGAGCATGATTGAGATTGATGCCGATGAGGCTAAAGGCCAAGTGCATGTTGCATTTTCCGACAATGGCATAGGGGTGCCAGCCGAACACTTGTCGCGCATTTTTGAGCGCTTTTATCGCATTGACAAGGGTCGTTCGCGTTCGCTCGGAGGCACTGGCCTTGGCCTCTCTATCGTAAAAAATGCCATCTCGGTGCATGGGGGCACAATCAAAGCCTCCCTCCGGCCAGAGGGAGGCCTTAGATTTGATTTCACTGTCAAGACAGAGGCTTAGCGCCTCTGATTCCTGAGGCAACGCCAAGCGTAAGAGCCGATCACCACAAAGCAAATCAGTGATAATACGAACGAGGCATTGACTGCCGGCAGTCCGGCCACTGTGCCCTGGTCGATAATCAGGCCTTGCAGCGGAGGCATAAGCGAACCGCCCACGATAGCCATCACCAAGAATGCGGCACCGAGCGAGGCATCATCGCGGTCGACCCTCTCAAGGGCGATGCCATAGATGGTTGGGAACATCAGCGACATGAACCCCGAGGTGGCAATCAGACAGTAGAGCCCTGCCATTGATTGTAAGAAGATGGCCCCAGATATGGTGATTGCGCCACCGCAAGCAAATATCAGCAACAGCTTGCGTCCCGAGATGTATTTCATCAGATAGGTGCATATAAAGCGGGATGATAGGAACAGCACCATGGCCACGATGTTGTAGTTTTGCGCCGTGGATTTGTTGATGCCGAGGCGATCGGCGTATTGGATGATAAATGTCCAGCACATGATTTGGGTGGCAACATAGAATAGTTGAGCCACCACGCCGAGCCGGTATTCCTTATTCGCCCACAACCGATGGAGAGTGGTGGAGACAGAGACAGTCACGCGCTCTGAGTCGGCCTTGGGTTGGCCTCCATGCTGCTTTACAAAAAGCAAGATGATGAAGAACATCCCTACCACTACGCATCCGAGCGTCACATAAGGGTCACGAATCACAGCCAGGTCGTGGGTGCGGATTGCCATGCGCTCAGCCAAGGGCAGATTACTGAATCCGACCTCGCGCACAGCTGCAGTGTCGCAATCCAAGTGGGAAAGCACGAAATGCGAGGCAACGAACATGCCCATAAGAGACCCTACGGGGTTGAACGACTGCGAGAGGTTGAGCCTGCGCGTTGAGGTCTCTTTAGTGCCAAGGGATAGGATATAGGGATTAGCAGTGGTCTCTAAGAATGCCAGACCGAATGTGAGCACATACAGGGAGATGCAGAAATAGGTAAACTCTTGATATATAGCCGATGGTATGAACAAGAATGCTCCTGCGGCATATAGCGATAGACCGAGCAGGATTCCGCTCTTGTAACTGTATCGGCGTATGAATAGGGCCGCTGGGATGGCCATCGTGAAGTAGCCGCCGTAGAAGGCAAACTGCACAAACGAGGCCTTGGTGGCCGAAATCTCCATCACTGTCTGGAATGCCGACACCATGGGATTGGTGATGTCGTTGGCAAAGCCCCATAGGGCAAACAGCGATGTGATCAGTATGAGTGTGAGCAGGTAGCGGCGCTCGATTACCTTGGGTCTCTTAGCCATGCTCTGTGGTTTGCTCTCCGAGAGAGGAGAGGCCTCCATCTCGGCTGTGAGATGGCCGGGCCTCTCGGAGGGGGTTGTGGGTCTCATCATTTATAGATTGGGCCGTAGTTTTTGCAAGCGCGATAGTCCGAACCCTCGCGGTCCATGCCGAAGGCATTCCAGGCAGCCGGGCGGAATATCTTGTCGTCATCGCAATTGTGCATGCACACGGGTATGCGCAGTATCGATGCCAAGGTGATCAGGTCTTGTCCGATATGGCCGTAGGTGATGGCTCCGTGGTTGGCTCCCCAGTTGTTCATCACTGAGTAGACATCCTGGAATGCCGGCTTGTCGCACAGGCGAGGCACAAACCAGGTGGTAGGCCAGGTGGGGTCGGTGCGCATATCCAGGATGCGGTTGATCTCGGGGTCTATGTCGACTGTCCAACCTTCGGCGAGTTGCAGCACCGGTCCGAGGCCTTTGACCAGGTTGAGACGCATCATGGTCACCGGCATGCCGCCCTTGCCGAGGAAGTTGGACGAGAAGCCTCC
Source organism: Bacteroidales bacterium (assembly GCA_020860445.1). Taxonomy (GTDB): domain Bacteria; phylum Bacteroidota; class Bacteroidia; order Bacteroidales; family Muribaculaceae; genus CAG-873. Next base: position 16,627 of record JAJBUH010000149.1, read on the forward strand.
GCCGCGGAAGTAGTCGCGGTCGGCGGGATACCAGGTGGTAGCCTCAAGGCTCAGTTTGACATCTTCTTGGGTGATGTTCCAGGGCTCTTTCATCACGGGGTTGCCTTCGGCATCGACCATGCGTCCAGCGCCGTCGAGGGTGGTAGCGCCTGAGTTGATCAGATGGATTATACCGTTGGCAGCGCGGCCAGTGAGTTCTTTGCCGGTGACGCGCTTCACGGCCTCGGGGCTCCAGTATGTGCGCACGTCTGAGAATATCTGGGCGCGGTTGGTGAGCAGGTGGCCAAAGAGCATGGCCACGCCGTTGCAAGCATCATTCTCGGTAGCAACGACAATGGCTTCGCGTATTCCATTCCAGTCAAATGATGTGTTGAGCAGGGCCTCGGCGTAGTCGCCATTGGGGTAGTAGTCGGTCCATTGGCGTTGGCCTTGGAAACCGGCTGCGATGGCGTTGTGTCCAAGGGCTTCTTCCTTGAATCCCATTTCTTTGAGCTTGGGGTTGCCTTTCATCAGGTCGCGCATGATGATCATCATCTTGACCACAAATTCCCAGTCGGCATCTTTTTGCTCGCGTGTCTTGCGCTTTTCGGGACGATTCTTGAAATCGTCGCCCTCGTTGGGTTTGCAATTGGCGACTGTCCAGGCCAGGGCCTTCTCGTATTCCTCTTTGTCGTAGATGCCCTCGGCCATGCGGCGAATGAGTTCTGACAGGTCAATCGATTCGTTGCGCATGCCCAGATATTCCTGGAAGAAGTTGGGATCGACGATCGAGCCGGCGATGCCCATCGAGCTTGAACCCATCGACAGGTAGCTCTTACCCCGCATAGTGGCCACGGCTTGGGCAGCGCGGGCAAAGCGCAGTATCTTCTCGGCCACGTCGTCGGGGATGGTGTTGTCGTCGAGGTCTTGCACATTGTGGCCGTAGATGCCAAATGCGGGCAATCCTTTTTGGGCGTGGGCGGCGAGCACTGCGGCGAGGTACACGGCGCCGGGACGCTCTGTGCCGTTGAATCCCCACACAGCCTTGGGCCAATGCGGATTCATGTCCATTGTCTCGGCTCCGTAGCACCAGCATGAGGTGACGGTGATGGTTGAGCCTACGCCTTCGCGCTCAAATTTCTCGGCGCAAGCGGCGGTTTCGGCCACGCGGCCTATGGTTGAATCGGCGATGACGCACTCTACTGGGCTGCCGTCGCCGTTGCGGAGGTTCTTGGAGATGAGGTCGGCCACAGCCTGAGCCAGTTTCATGGTTTTTTCTTCGAGGCTCTCGCGCACGCCGCCTTGGCGGGCGTCGATAGTGGGCCTAATGCCTATTTTGGGATATTTGCTCATGATATATAGGTTTATTGTAGTATCTGCTTAAATAACTATGGTAAACAAGAGGATTTATACACAGATTACACAGATGGCACACAGATTCATCATAGTGTTTTTTTCGGTACGCAAAATTATTACAATTTTCCCATTCCCCCTAAAAATTTTACGTCAAAAATTATCCCATTTGAGCAAACGTACTCTCTGGGTCTCCAAAATGATAAAAATACGTCAAGCGGTGAGCTATCTGAATAGGCTAAACGCTATCCTTACTTCCCATTAATTTCTCCAATCAGTTGGTCATAGAGTACTTCTACCCTTGGGCTTGAGATTAATCCCATCTCAAGTCGTTTGGCCACCTCAGAGTGCATCACCACACTTACTGCATTTAATGCTCGCAGATTCAGTCTTGTACGCACGGCTTCCACCAGCTCATTGAGTATTCTGTTTAATTCAATTCTATCCATACTATTTTAGGCTTTTAGCTTGCGAAGGGTTGAATATATAAGCATTCACTATGATTTGGCCACCATATTTATCTCTTGTACGTCTCCCCATTTCCCATGCTCTTTGCCAAGAAGGGGTGAGATAGAAGCCTTTGCCAAAATCATTGTTGCCTTTGCATAAGTTGAGGTTGATTTTCTTTATCTCAACATTGCTGCCATGGAGCAGTCTCATAGTTGACCTCCGTTAGATTTGCAGATGGAGGATATGTCACTTAAAATATCTATCCTTGGGAGGGTTTGCTCGTAGCGATAATTATTCTCGAGGAATTCCAATCCCTTATAAGACATGAGGTATTCAAATGCCTTATTGAGTGGAATCCCTTTGTCTTCGGCAAACCATTCGGTGACAGTGGTGAGCAGATAGGCCTTTAGAGACTCTCCTTTAGCAGATGGCTTTTGGGTAGTGGGTAGGGTCAATGTTTCGCCCATAGCTTCCATTAGAATCATAGCATCCTCATAAGTTAGCTTGGTATGACCATTCTCCATCTTGGATATGCTGCTTTTTGTGAGGCCAACCAGTTTACCCAGTTGTTGCTGGGTGAGCTTCTTTTCTTTTCGTACCCGGGTAATCTCTCGCCCCAAAACATTACTTTCCATAATCTATAGTC
>JAJBUH010000085.1 GCA_020860445.1 Bacteroidales bacterium
ATATAATCCAAAATTTTTTCACATTTTTTTACGAAAAAACGATTAACGCTCTATTTTTCCCTATAACCACCCACTTCTTATCTCTTTTCTTCCTCCCTGTTATAGTACGGTATGTAATATTTCTCCTCCTTTATTGTTATGTAGGTATACAATCTGATTGAATATGGAGTATCCAGAATTAGCCAAGGCTGGGACCCGGACCTTCTCAACCGAGATTGGCCAAGAGCAGGGCATCGAGGCCCTCGTGCCATCATGGCAGGCGCATAGCGACAAGATCGCTGTCGTGCCTCGCGACACTGACCTGTACGGCGTGGACGCGCTGATCACGCGCCAGCCCGGACTGCTGATAGGCGTGCGCACGGCCGACTGCGTGCCGGTGCTGCTGTGCGACCCCGAGCATGGGGCCGTCGGCGCCGTGCACTCGGGTTGGAAAGGCACCCTGCTGGCCATCTCGCACAAGGCGGTCGAGAAGATGACGGCTGAATTCAGCTCTCGCCCCGAGGCGATGGTCGCTGCCATCGGGCCATGCATCCACCAAGAGGCATTTGAGGTTGGCGATGAGGTGTACGAGCAATTCCTCGCAGCCGGCTACGGCGCCTTTTGCCATCGGATGCCCTGGCAAGGGCGCGAGAAATGGCACATCGACCTGCCGGGCATCTGCGCCCACCTGCTCAGCCAGACCGGCATCAAGCAAATCTCCCCCTCGCCCTGCTGCACCTACCAAGCCCACGACCGTTTCTACTCCTCGCGCTGGCTCAAAGCCGATCTCGCCGACCACCGTATATATAATTGTATACAATGGCCGCTACACAGAGGCGACCCTACGGGCCGCACATGACATCATCGTCATATTATCCCCTCCTATCCTCACAAAACGTAAGGCGAGGATGGGCTTTTCTATGGAAATTGTCATAAAATTTGGTGGTGTGGGAAAATATCTGTAACTTTGCCGCACGGTTTCAGACCGCCACGTTTCGTAAGCGAACGACAGATTAGGTTTCCAACAGAACTTTTGTTTTCCCATATTGTTGAAAAATTGTGGGAAAACATCTATTATACACTATACCCCACATATTGATTGATATGGACCTCGATATCTACCTCGACATCCTTAAGGTGGACTCGACCACAGGACGTGAAGGCTTGCTCGCGCAATGGATTGAGCAGCGACTGCCGCGCCATGGGGCCGAGCTGACACGCTATCCGGCCGACGCCCCCGAGGGCGAACACGTCAACCTGCTGCTCAGCTGGGGCGACCCCCAAATAGTGTTTTGCACCCACCTCGACACCGTGCCTCCCTACATACCGCCGACAGTCGACGACGGTGTGGTGCGTGGCCGAGGCGCTTGTGATGCCAAGGGTCAGATATTCTCAATGTTTGAGGCTTGCCGACGCCTCGCCGAGGAGGGCAACCGTGGATTCGGCTTGCTGCTGCTCTATGGCGAGGAAACCGGCTCGTATGGAGCCAAGGAATATCGCCAGCACCCCGGCGGCCGCGTGGTAATCGTGGGCGAGCCTACCGACAACAAGATGGTCACGGCCAGCAAGGGCACTAAGGCTTTTGAGGTCACCATCCACGGGCGCCCGTGCCACTCGGGCTATCCCTGGCAGGGCGACAGCGCTGTCGAGAGATTTGTCGACCTGATGCTCAAGCTGCGCCAAACACGCTTCCCAGCCGACCCAGTGCTTGGCCCTACCACTTATAATGTAGGCAAGCTGCAGAGCGACAATCCGCAGAACATCCTCAGCCCCTTGCTCACCTGCCGCATATATTTCCGCACCACATTTGCCAGCGACCAGATGGTGGTAGAGCTGATGGAGAGCATGCGCAGCGAGCAAATCGAGGTGAAATGCCTCGGCGGAGACACCCCGATGCGCTATCTCACATTGCCCGGATTCGAGACCACCACAGTGGCATTTGGCAGCGACGCACCCCAGCTCACCAATTTTGAGCAGAAAATCCTGTGCGGCCCCGGTTCAATCCTGGTGGCTCACCGCCCCGAGGAATATGTCGAGCTCTCTGAGCTCGAGCGAGCCATCGACAACTACCAGCGCATGTATCATCTGCTCAAATAATCCTGGCTCGACCCCTCGATAATCTCGATCCCCTCGATAATCTCGATATTATCGATAATCTCGATACTATCGATACTATCGACAATTTCGAGAATTCTCGAGCCCTCTCGAAAACTCTCGAGAATTCTCGACCAATCACCCGCAAAATCAACCCACAACCCGCAATACGCAAAATGATAGTAATGAAATTTGGCGGCACATCTGTTGCCGATGCCGAGGCCATCTCCCGCATGATCAGCATTGTGGAGAGCAAGCTCGACAAAAATCCCATAATCGTAGTGTCGGCCATGGCCAAAGTGACCGACCTGCTCTACCAAATCGCCGATGCGGCCGAGCAAAAAGACGAAGCCACTGCCCGCGCTCTGGTTTCTGACCTGCGCAACCGCCACACCACGGTGATCAACGCTCTGATTCCCGACGGTCCCGAGCGCGAGAAGGCTCTCGAAGAGGTGTACCGCATCTGCCACAACCTCGAGGTATTTGTCGAGGCTGTATGCACCCTCGGCGAACTCACCCCGCGCAGTAAGGCCACAATCATCAGCAATGGCGAACGCCTATCATCAGTGGTAATTTGCTACGCCATGCGCCAGCGAGGCATCAACGTCGGATTCTCTGATGCCCGCAAGATGATCATCGTCACCGGCGACAAGCTCAAGGGCGAGCCCGACATGGAGGCCATCCAAGAGCTCGTGCCCAAGAAAATCGCCCTGCGCACCGATGCCGGATACCCAGTGGTGATTACCCAGGGATTCATCGCCACCACCCCCGAGGGCGATGCCGCTGTGCTGGGCCGTGGCGGCTCAGACTACACCGCCTCGCTGATAGGTATGGCCATGAACGCCGAGACCATCGAAATCTGGACCGACGTCGATGGCGTAAAGACCGCCGACCCGCGCCGCGTGGCCAACACCCACAGCATCGAGCGCATAGCATTTGAGGAGGCAGCCGAGATGGCTCATTTCGGAGCCAAGGTGCTGCACCCGCTGACCATCGCACCCGCCGTGGAGAAAAACATCCCCGTCAAGGTGCTCAACTCGATGAATCCCACCTCGCCTGGTACCATCATCCTGCAGAGCGACCAAATCGAGGAGGGAGCCAAGTCAATCTCATTCAAGGAGAAAATCTTGATGCTCAACATCTTCTCGCCCAAGATGATTGATGTCTCAGGATTCTTGCAGCGCGTATTCCAGATTTTTGCCAAGCACAATGTGTCAGTCGACCTAATCAGTACCTCTGAGGCCAACATCTCAATCACCATGGATGCCGGCCAGGATTTGACCCAAGTGGTTGAGGAACTGTCGGAATTTGCCGAGGTGAGAGTGTTTGACGACAAGTCGCAAGTGTCGATCATCGGCAAGAATGTGGCCAATCAGCGCGGTCTGTTGCGCTGGGCCCTCGCATCGCTCAACAATGTCACCGTCTACATGATTTCGCAAGGCGCATCGAGCGTCAACATCAGCTTTGTAGTCGACCGCGAGAATCTCGACGAGGTGCTGCAAGAGATGCACAACATACTGTTTGAATATTAACCGCCCATCCCCCTACCCAATCAATATGGACAACAACCTGAAAATAGTGATCAGCGGATACGGCAAGATGGGCCGCATGGTCGAGGCCGTGCTCCTCGAACGCGGCATTGAGTGCGTAGCGGCCACCGAGGATATCCAAGCCATCGATCCCGAGGCTGCCCGCCATTGCGTGTGCATCGATTTCACTACCCCGCAAGCGATCCGCGAAAATTACAAATTCTTGGCCGACAATTTCAAAGCCGTGGTTATCGGCACCACCGGCTGGGACGATATCCATGATGAGATTCTCGACTATTTCCGCCAGCGCGACACCACGCTCGTGTATTCTTCAAATTTCTCGATAGGCGTGAATCTGCTATTCGCCGCTGTCGATTTCATAACCAAAAAGATGGCTCGCACCGGCGGCTACAGCCCTTATGTGCTTGAGATGCACCACTGCCACAAGCTGGATGCCCCGAGCGGCACAGCCAAGACCTTGGCTCGCATCGTAGAGGACAATACCGGCCTCAAGCCCGATGTATCGGCCGTGCGCTGCGGCGAGATTCCCGGCATCCACACCGTAGGATTCGAGGGGAAATGCGACCGCATAAAGGTGTACCACGAAGCATTCTCGCGCATGGGATTTGCCGAGGGTGCGGTCGATGCCGCAGTCAAGGCCAACAGCCTAAAAGGCGTATTTGATTTCAAAGAAATAATATTTGCTGATTAAAGATATGGATCCATATAAGCTATCAGGGTGCGGCACAGCACTTGTCACCCCATTCCGCAACGGGGAAGTCGACTACCCCGCCTACGAACGCTCAGTGAAGAGGCAAATCGACAACGGGATGCATTTTCTGGTGGCTCTTGGCTCCACAGCCGAGACGCCCTGCCTCGACGATGACGAAAAGAAGAAATTGCTCCAGCTCACTCGCGAGCTGGCTCCCGACAAACTGGTAGTGGCCGGCGTTGGCACCAACTCGCTCAAGGCTACTATCCGCAATATGCGCCTCCTCGACGACGCACATGCCTATCTGGTGGTGGTGCCTTACTACAACAAGCCCACACAGCGCGGCCTGTATGAATATTTCAAAGCCGTGGCCGAGGCCAGCGACAAGCCCATCATACTCTACAATGTACCCGGTCGCACCGGCACCAACATGACTGCTGCCACTACCCTCAAGCTGGCCCAGCTGCCCAACGTGGTGGCTATCAAGGAGGCCTCGGGCAACATGGAGCAGATACGCGCCATAATCCACGGCGCTCCCGAGGGATTTGCCGTGCTCAGCGGCAACGATGACCAGACGCTCGAGCTGATGCTCGAGGGCGGTCAGGGCGTGATCAGCGTGGCATCCAACGTGGCCCCGGCTCAGATGGTGGCCCTGTGCGAAGCTGCGCGCCATGGCGACTTCAAGAAGGCATCGGGCATTTTCCGCCGTCTGATACCTCTGTTTGAGGCTTGCTTCATCGAGAGCAACCCCATCCCGGTCAAGGCCGCTATGGCCATGCTCGGCCTGATGGAGAACGAATTGCGCTTGCCGCTCACCTCGTGCGAGAAATCGACCTGGGACAAGATGCAGCGCGTATTGTCAAACCTTGACTTGCTGAAGCGATGAGCGATAAGGAGAGATTTGAGGGCGCAATGGCAGCCCTCGAGGCTGGCACGCTACGCGTGGCCGAACCACAGGCCAATGGCGAGTGGATGGTTAATCCGGAGGTAAAAGAGGCAATCTTGCTGGGATTCCGTCTCGGCAAGCTTGCCAGCTTGCAGTCAGGAATATTCTCGTTTGTCGACAAAGACACCTACCCGGTGCGCCGCTTCTCGGCCGCTGAGCAGGTGAGGATAGTGCCCGGCGGCACCACAGTGCGCCGTGGCGCATATCTCGCCCCCTCGGTAGTAGTGATGCCTCCAGCCTATGTAAATGTGGGCGCTTATGTCGACGAGGGCACAATGATCGACTCGCATGCCCTGGTTGGCTCGTGCGCCCAGGTGGGCAAGCGCGTGCATATCTCGGCTGCCTCGCAGCTCGGTGGCGTGCTTGAGCCGGTTGGCGCTCTGCCTGTGATTATCGAGGATGACGTATTCGTGGGCGGCAATTGCGGTATCTACGAGGGCACTATCGTTCGCTCGGGGGCCGTTATCGCTACCGGCGTGATTATCAACGCCTCGACTGCCATATTCGATGCCACGACGGGCGATTTCGTGCCTCGCCATTCCAGCGGATGCGTCGAGGTGCCTCGCGGTGCAGTGGTGGTGGCCGGCAGCCGACCCATCTCAAAGGGCCCGGCAGCCGACAAAGGCGTGCATCTCTACACCCCGGTGATTGTGAAATACCGCGATGACAAGACTGACTCGTCGTTGCGATTAGAGGACTTGCTAAGATGAATGCGATGGATTATTCTTCCATGTTCTCGGCCGACACCCATTCCTTTTTCCGTTCGCCGGTGAGGGATATATTCAAGAAGGTCGACCTAAGCAAAATTTATTCTTTCGCGGGGGGTTATCCCTCGGCGGAAACGTTTCCGCTCGATGATTTCAGCAAGCTGATGCAGAAAGTAATCGCCGAGCGCGGAGCGCAAGCATTCCAGTACGGAGCCACCCAGGGCGTGACCGAGCTGCGCCAAGCTATTGCCACGCGCTATGATGTGCCTATCGAGAGAGTGCAAATCACCACCTCGTCGCAGCAAGGCATCGATGTGCTGACACGCGTGCTGATCGACCCAGGCGATGTGATCCTTTGCTCTAATCCATCGTATCTCGGCGCCATACAGTCGTTTAAATCATACCAGGCCGATGTGGTGGGCGTGCCAGCTTGCAGCGACCCGGCTGAGTATCGACGCCGTTGGGAAGAGGCGATTGAGCGCTGCCTAGCCGATGGCAAGAAAATCAAATTTCTCTACGCCATCGCCGATTTCCAGAATCCGTCGGGCGAGACCCTCTCGCTTGAGCAACGCCAAATCTTGGCAGATTTGGCCCACAAATACGGATTCCTGATTATCGAGGATGCGCCATACCGAGAACTGAGATACGAGGGCGAGCCTATACCGACTATCTACTCCCTCGCCCCCGATGCCACGGTGCATCTCGGGTCATTCTCCAAAATCATGGCTCCGGGATTTAGGTTGGGGTGGATGATAGGCCCTGAGGAAGTGCTCGACAAGGTGTATGTGTGCAAGCAGTCGCTCGACTTGTGTCCCCCTATCTTTGACCAATATATGGCAGCCGAATTCATGTCATCGGGTATGCTTGACGCCAATCTGGAGAAGAGCAAGGCCCTATATCGCAGCAAGCGCGACCTGATGCTGCGTCTGCTCGAGGAGAACATGCCCGAGGGAGTCACTTGGACTCATCCCGAGGGCGGACTGTTCCTCTTCTTGACCCTCCCCGAGGGATTTGACGCGGTGAAATTCTACGACAAGGCTTTGGCTGCTGGCGTGGCTTATGTGGCTGGCGAATTTTTCCACACCGACCGCTCAGGCCATAATACCATGCGCCTCAATTTCTCATTCATGTCACCCGAAAAAATCGAAAAAGGCATCCCCCTACTCGCCCAACTCATAAAGAGTGAAAAATGAAAAATGGTTTTGTATAAGTATCAGGGGGCGGGCAATGATTTTCTGGTTGCGGATAATCGCGATGGGAAAATCTCACTGACCCCCGAAGAAATATCCCAATTGTGTGACCGACGCTACGGCGTCGGCGCCGACGGCGTGATGCTGCTCGAGGAGGCCCCCGAGCCTTACGGCTTCAAGATGGTGTATTATAATTCTGATGGTTCGGGTGGTATGATGTGCGGCAATGGCGGACGTTGCATCACCGCTTTTGCCCACCGCTTAGGCATCAACAATCTCAATTTCATAGCCGCCGACGGCCCCCACGAGGCTGTGATTCTCGCTGAGGAGGGTCCAGTCGATACCGTAAAACTCAAGATGAAAGATGTGCACGGCATCGAGCATTACACCATCGATGGCATCAAGGCCGACTTTCTCGATACCGGCACGCGCCATCTGGTAATCCCAGTTGAGAATCTTAAGGAATATCCCGTAGTGGAGAATGGCCGCAAGCTGCGCTACAGCGCCGAGGTGGCCCCGGTGGGTGCCAATGCCAACTTTATCGAGCCTGACGGCGACACCCTCAAGGTACGCACCTACGAGAAGGGCGTCGAAGACGAAACCTACGCCTGCGGCACCGGCATCACCGCCGCCGCCATCGCCCATTGGCACCTTGTGAACAGGGGACAGGTACCCGTTCACAAGGCGGTGCACATCCCTATCCAGGCCAAGCGCGACCGCCTCGCGGTCGATTTCGTCCCCACCCCCTCGGGCGCCACCTCAGTCTACCTCACCGGCCCCGCCACATTTGTCGCAAAAATTATCTGGTAGGAATCCTAGGCTGCCTAGGATTCCTACCAGATTAGGCAGATTAGGCAGTTTAGGCACTTTAGGAATCCTATGATGCCTATGATTCCTAAACCTTGAGTAGATCTGATATTTCGCGGAGGAAGAGGCGGGCGCACATCTCGGCATCGTCGCCGGCGCGGTGATGGGTGCCCTCGGGGATGCCCAGGCTGGCGCACAGGTGCGCCAACGAATAGCTGCAAAACCCGTAGAGCTTGCGCGCCAGCTGCAGCGAGCAGTGCCACTTGATCTCGGGCAGATGCACATTGTAATACTCAGCCGCCTTGCGCAGGCAACTGCGGTCAAACGGCATATTGTGAGCCACAATATTGTTGAAATCATCAAGATACAAGCGCTCGATTTCCTCCCACACCTGGGGGAAATCGGGCGCATTCAGCGTATGCTCGGGGCGTATGCCATGCACCCTCACATTGCCGTAGCTATAGCGGTTGAATGGCGGCTGCACGAGCCACGAGCGCGTCTCCACCACCTCATCATTCCTGACCACGCAGATGCCAATCTCACAGATGCTCGAGCGTTGGCCCGTGGCCGTCTCAAAGTCGATTGCTAAAAAATCCACAGGCCTGAGGGATTAGAAATGCGATGTGCCATCAAAGCAGTGAGTGCAAATCCGGCATTTAGGCAGACCGATTGCCTTGACCAAATCCTCGAGTTTGCTGAATTTCAGCGATGACAGGCCAAAGCGCTCGGCAATCTTCTCGACCATAGCCTTGTATTGAGGCGAATCGGTGGTTGCATAAGCCTCAAGGTTGGCATTGGGGTCGCCCTCGAGCTCCTCAATCACGCGGCGAGTGAGTAACTCCATATCCGACTTCGACGATGTGAATCCGATGAACGGGCAGCCATAGATCAGCGGCGGACAAGCGATGCGCATGTGCACCTCCTTGGCCCCATATTCATAAAATGTATGCACATTGTCCTTAAGCTGGGTGCCGCGCACAATCGAATCGTCGCAGAATGCCACCTTCTGCCCTTTGAGCATAGCGGCATTGGGCAGCAGTTTCATCTTGGCCACCAAGTCGCGCATCGACTGATTAGAGGGGGTGAAGCTGCGCGGCCACGTGGGCGTGTATTTAGCCACACACCGACGATAAGGCACCTTCTTGCCATGCGAATAGCCCAGCGCCATGCCCACGCCAGAATCCGGAATGCCGCACACGCAGTCGAGCTCAGTGTCGTCTTTCTCGCCCATCAGTTCGCCACTGCGATAGCGCACCTCATCGACATTGATACCCTCGTAGCTCGATACCGGGAATCCGTAATATACCCACAGGAATGAGCAGATTTGCATATCGGGCAGGGGCTCCTTGAGCACCTCTACGCCGTCGGCTGTAACCTTCACAATCTCGCCAGGACCGAGGTCGCGCTCCACCTCATAGCCCAGATTGGGGAATGAGGATGTCTCGCTGGTCAGGGCGTATCCGTCAGGACCCTTGCCAATGATTATCGGGGTGCGACCGAGTTTGTCGCGAGCCGCGATTATGCCGTCGGGTGTGAGCAGCAGCGTGCTGCAACTGCCCTCGATGCCGAGCTGGGCGATGCGTATGCCCTCGGCGAAATTGTCGCCCTCGTTGATAAGGGCCGCCACCATTTCGGTGGGGTTGGTCGAGCCGCTGCTAGTTTCGGCAAAGTGTATATGATTGTCGAGCATCTGGCGCTCGATAGCGTCGATGTTTTGCACCTTGGCCACGGTGACGATGGCAAACTTGCCCAGGTGCGAATTGACCACAATGGGTTGGCTGTCGTTGTCGCTGATGACTCCGATGCCGAGTTTGCCAGAGAAGCGAGGCAAGACGCCCTCAAATTTTGTGCGGAAATAGGTACGCTCCAAACTGTGGATGCTGCGCACAAACCCCTTGACGGGGTCGTAGGTGGCCATGCCGCCACGCTTGGTGCCGAGGTGTGAATTATAGTCGGTGCCATAGAAGAGATCGTTGACGCAATCACGCTTCAAGGCCGCTCCAAAGAATCCTCCCATATTTTCTAATTTTCAACGATAGATGTTTAGAAAGTGGATTTGAAAGCGCAAAGGTAAGAATTTTTTTTCATTCAATTAATCATTTGTCGGCATTCGAGGCCCATATTTTTTCGACACGAGGAAATAATTGAAAAAAATTGCTACAATCGGCCAACTTACCGCATTATTTTTTTGTTGTTAGAGAAAAAGTGCATACCTTTGCATAGTTTTCCTATCGACTACTATCCACGGACCCATATAGATTAAGACTTGCCCGCTGCTCAGTGGCCATGCTGCGGTCGAGTCCCGTAGGGGGGAATCCAGGATATTGCATGAAAGATATCGTCGTTATTAACATACTCAAGATATACGCGAGCTGCGCAGCGGACTTTGCCTCTCCTCCAGCCGCGAGCGCATTCTTGTGGAAAAACTCATATTGATTGCATGTACGTTTACTCTGACCTAAAAGAATTGAGCATTGACCAACTGTTGGAAATTGCCGAAAAATTAGGCCTCACTAATCTGGATCGTGAGAATCAGGATGCTGTAATTTACAACATCCTTGACCACCAAGCCGAATCGGTGGCCTCAACTACTACATCCGACAAAAAGCGCAAGCAGAAAAAGCAACCCGCCGATGGGGCCGAACCCGCAAAGCGCGGCAAGAAGAAAAAGGCCCAAGCCGACACCCAAGCTGATGCCCAAGCCGCAGGCAATGGTTCAGCCGAGGGCTCTACTGCCCCCGAAGGCGAACAGCCGGTGAAGCGCAAACGCGGGCGCCCACGCAAGGACGCCTCCCAGACCGAGCAGCAGCCGGCACCTAAGAAGAAAAAGAAAGGCACACCAGCGTTGCCGCTGGAGCTACCCGCTCCGGACGAGCAGGCACAACCCGAGGCTGAGCTCCCCACTCCCGAGCCTCAACCCGAGACCCCTATGGACTATAATCCCGACCAAATACAGCCAGAACTCCCTGAAGCTCCCGCCGAGGAAACTCCCCAGCCCGAACCCGAACCACAGGCTGGGCCCAAGGTATTCACTCCCAAGGGCGCCGAGAACCGCTCTGACAATGCTTTTGGCACATTCTTCCCCAAGAGCGAGGGGCGCAAATTCGTGCCTCGCAGCCAGAAGGAGAAGGAAGAGGCAGCAGCCGCTGCAGCTGCCGCAGCCGCTGCAGCTCAAAATCAGCCCCAAGTTCCACAGCCCCCTGTACCCATCATCCTGGCCGAACCGGGCCAAGTGATCCCTAATCCGCCGGGCACTGGCAAGAAAAACAAGAAAAATCGCCAATTCCAGAATCAACCGCCTCAATACCAGCCGCCCCCGATGCCGCCGGTATATGAGTTCAATGATTTCCTTGAGGCTTCGGGCGTGCTCGAAATCGTGCCCGAGGGCCACGGATTCCTGCGCTCGAGCGATTACAACTACCTGGCATCGCCCGATGACATCCTCGTCACACCGCAGCAGCTAAAGATGTACGGCCTGAAGCAGGGCGACGTGGTAGAGTGCTATATACGTCCGCCGCGCGAAGGCGAGAAATATTTTCCCATGACCTCGGTAGTGGGTGTCAATGGCCGTTCGCCCGAGTTTATCCGCGACCGCGTGCCGTTTGAGCACCTCACCCCGCTCTTCCCCGATGAGAAATTCGACCTCACCAGCGGCAAGACTTGCAATATCTCGACTCGCGTGGTCGATATGTTCTCGCCCATCGGCAAGGGCCAGCGCGCTCTGATCGTGGCTCCCCCCAAGACTGGCAAGACTATCCTGCTTAAGGATATAGCCAACGCCATCGCCGAGAACCACCCCGAGACCTACATCATGATTCTGCTCATCGACGAGCGCCCCGAGGAGGTAACTGACATGAGCCGCAGCGTCAACGCCGAGGTTATCGCCTCGACATTTGACGAGCCAGCCGACCGCCATGTCAAGATTGCCGGCATAGTGCTTGACAAAGCCAAGCGCCTGGTTGAGTGCGGCCACGATGTGGTGATTCTGCTCGACTCAATCACTCGTCTGGCTCGCGCATACAACACTGTGGCTCCCGCATCAGGCAAGATCCTGTCGGGCGGTGTCGACGCCAACGCTCTTCAGAAACCCAAGCGATTCTTTGGCGCAGCGCGCAACATCGAGAATGGCGGTTCGCTCACCATCATCGCTACCGCCCTCACCGAAACCACCTCAAAGATGGACGAGGTGATCTTTGAGGAATTCAAAGGCACCGGCAACATGGAGCTGCAACTCGACCGCAAACTCTCGAACAAGCGCATCTTCCCGGCCGTCGACATCATGGCATCATCTACTCGCCGCGACGACCTGCTCCTGCGCCCCGAGACCCTCAACCGCATGTGGATCCTGCGCCGCTTCCTCAGCGACCGCAACAGCATCGAAGCCATGGAGTTTATCAAAGACCGCATGGAGCGCACCCGCGACAACGACGAGCTCCTCCGCACCATGGGCGACTAATAATCCCATAAACACTATACAAAATCCCAAAGCGCCGCCATCGCCGCTTTGGGATTTTTTATTCCAGTTCCCGATTTTTTTCTTTGTAATTGGGAAAAAATGGCTAACTTTGTGATTTCATACAGAAATCGCAATGCAAATGGCCTCAGAAGACAGCAAATACTCCTCGCAAACATTGGCAGAGACCGCTCCGGTGGAGCGCTGGACCGAACTTGAACACCTCACCGAGTGGGATGAGGAATACTACAACGTGTACACCGGCAAGAAATTCGGCAAATGGGTAATGCTCAAGACCCTGCGTCCCGAGCTCAAGGACGACCCCCAATACCAGGCCATGATCGAAAAGGAATTTGACGTGCGCTACAACCTGGCTCACCCCAACATCATCATGATCAACGACTTTGAGGATGTGCCGGGCGTTGGCCGCTGCATCATCACCGATGATGTCTACGGCTTGTCGCTGCGCAAACTCATCGACACTGGCAAGGTGACACAACACCACATCGACCAGCTCAAGCATCAGATGGTGAGCGCATTGCAATATATACAGACCAACCACATTGTGCACCATCCCATCAAGCCCGAGCGTGTGATATTTACCGAGAATATCGAGAATCTCAAGCTCATCGATGTCGGCTTTGAGCAAAAGCCCAACCTTGAGCCCCAAGATGTCGACGATGACATCTACAACTACGGCCTGATCCTGCGCGAGACACTCGACCGCTCAGGCATCCAAGACCCCCATCTGCGCCGCGTGGCTGACCGATGCATCGACCCCGACCCGGCAAAACGTCCGCGCACAGTGGAATCCTTGCGCATGGCCATCGAGGGCCGCTCTCCTCGCAACATCTACATGGCCATCATCGCCTTCCTGGCCCTGATGGTCGGCATTTTGGCCATTCTAATGTTAACGCGTTGAACCTGACCCAACCAAAAGTTCAACTATTTTGTTCTGATTTTATGATTACCGTACGACCAGTAGCTCCCACCAAAACGGAGCTGAAAAAATATGTAAAGTTCGGCATTGATCTCTACGAGGGAAACAAATATTTTGTACCGCCATTGATTTTTGACGAAGTCAATACCCTGATGCCGAAAAAGAACCCCGCATTTGATTTTTGCGAGGCTCAATCCTTTATGGCCTACCGCGACGACGAGCCCGTGGGCCGAATCACTGCCATCATCAACCGCAATGTCAACGACAAGAACGGCGAGAAGAACATGCGCTTCGGCTTTGTCGACCTTATCGACGACGCAGCCGTAGTGGATGCTCTATTCGATGCAGCGCGCCAATGGGGCCGTGAGCGCGGCATGGAGCGCATCGTGGGCCCAATGGGATTTAGCGACCTCGACCATGAGGGCATGCTTGTCGAGGGATTTGACGAGATGGGCACAATGGCCACAATCTACAATTATCCCTACTATCCCAAGCACATGGAGCGCCTCGGTTTCCGCAAGGAGGTCGACTATATCGAGTTCCGGATCACTGTGCCAGAAAAGGTGCCCGACAAATACATGCGCATTGCCAGCATCGTTGAGCGCCGCTACAATCTGCATGTCAAGACCTACACCTCGCGCAAGCAGCTCAAGGCCGATTACGGCAAGGCAGTGTTCCAGCTATTCAACGAGGCTTACGACAAGCTATACGGCTACTCGACCCTCACCGCCAAGCAAATCGACTATTACATTGAGATGTATCTGGGCATCTTGCGCCTTGACAACCTGTGCGTCATCGTCGATGAGGATGACAAGCTGGTGGGCGTGGGCATATCCATGCCTTCGCTGTCGCATGCGCTGCGCAAAAGCGGCGGCAAGCTGTTCCCGATGGGCTGGTGGTATCTGCTCGAGGGTCTGCGCGGCAACACCGACACCGTCGACCTGATGATGGTGGCAATCAAGCCCGAATACCAAGGCAAGGGCGTCAATGCCTTGCTCTTCAGCAATCTGCTACCCACTTACATCAAGATGGGATACAAATGGGCAGAGAGCAACATCGAGCTCGAGGGCAATGAGAGCGTGCAGAAACAATGGGACTATTTTGAGCGGCGCCAGCACCGTCGCCGCCGCATCTACGCCCGCGAAATCTAATTTGAGTAATAAGTAATGAGTAATAAGTAAGCGGAATGATGAAAGCTTAGGTACAATGCTGAATGACTCAGATGGTAATATTTCCAAATACTATAGACTAAAAACCAAATACCTCCTATTATGAAGAAATCTCTACTCTGTTCCTTGGCGGCTGTGTGCGCTGCCGCTACCTGCCAGCTTGGGTTTGCCGAAATTCCGGCTGGTTATTACAACTCGCTCGATGGCAAGAAGGATGCCGAACTCAAAACGGCAGCCTATCAAATCATCCACAACTTGACGCGCATATCGTCGTACAACGACTTGCCCAAGTATTTCCAAGTCACCGATGTGTATCCCGAGAGCAACCGCTGGTGGGATATGTATTCCGACATCCCGCTCTACGCTCCCAGCTTCAGCGGCCTCAATCGCGAGCACGCTTTCCCCAAGAGCTGGTGGGGAGGCCTGACCGATGTCAACGCCTACGTTGACCTCAACCACCTATACCCCTCAGAGATGGCTGCCAACACCGCCAAAAGCAACTATCCTCTGGGCGAGGTTGACATGTCGTACACCCCTAATTTCGACAATGGCATGTCGATCGTCGGCTATGCCGTATCGGGCCAAGGCGGCGGCGCAAAATATGTGTTTGAGCCAGCCGATGAATACAAGGGCGACTTTGCTCGCACCTATTTCTACATGGTCACCTGCTATCAGGATTATACCTGGAAGACATCCTACATGTACATGCTGCAGCAAAACACCTATCCTACCCTCAAGGAGTGGGCCATCGACCTGCTGCTGAAATGGAGCCGCGAGGACCCGGTATCTGACAAAGAGGTGCAACGCAACGAAAAGGTATGGGGATTCCAGAACAACCGCAACCCGTTTATCGACTTCCCGCTGCTCGCCGAATATATCTGGGGCAACAAGAAGGGCGAAGCCTTTGACATCAGCCTCTACGGCGTGAATCCCGGCGACACTGGCGAACCAACACTGGTGACACCCGTACAAGACATGGCTCTCGATTTCAGCCAGGTGGCTGTTGGCGGTACGGTCGAATCTAAACTGTATTTCAAGGGCGAAAACCTCACTGGCAGCCTCTCGCTCTCAATCTATTCCGGCGATAAGGGGATGTTCTCATTGTCGCAGAAATCAATTGACGCGAGCCTCGTCAACGCCGAGGATGGCTATTGGCTCACCGTCACCTACTCGCCCACCGAGGTTGGCACCCATCAGTCTAAGCTGCTGATCAGCGACGGCGGTCTGGTAGGCTCGCGCGGAGTGTATCTGATTGGCGAATGTCTCGAGGTGCCCACTCTTAGCGCTTGCACTGCTATGGCTGCTACCGACATTACCGAGGATTCGTATATGGCCAACTGGACCACCCCCGACGATGTGGTCGACTACTATGTAGTGACTCGCAACCGCTATGTTGGCGGTGCCGTCACCACCGAGGAATTGCTGGCCGAGGAGACTTCGCTCGAAATTGACGAGTTCGACCTCAGCGACAGCGAGAGCTATTCAGTGCAATCTGTACGCCTTGGATACAAGAGCGAACCGTCGAATGTAGTGTTTGTTGAGCATGCTGGCATCTCGTCAGTGCTTACCAACCAACCGATCAGTGCCTTCGGCGTTGAGGGCGCAGTGATGATTTCGACCTCGACCACTCACACCAATTGCGTAATCTACGATGCTTCTGGCCGCACCGTATCGCGCATGCCCTCCATAGCCGGCGATGCCACCATCCCGCTCCCACGCGGCTTCTACTTCGTAGTCACCGACCAATCCACCACCCCCATCAAGATAGCGGTGAAATGAAGAATGAATAATGAAAAGTGAAAAATAAGGCCATCCGGACTTCAACCCGGATGGCCTATTTTTCATTTTTCATTATTCACTTTTCATTTAAAGCAGGAAGTTGGCGAGCTCGGAATCGGTGGGAGGCGGGGGGATGGTGCCGGTGAGGGGAGTTGGGTCGACGTCGATTGAGATGCTGATCGTGGGGAGCAGGTCGCGCCAAGTGCGGTCGGGGTATTGTTGCAGCAGCGACATCAAGTCGAGAAATCCCTTGATGGTATTTCTCGGAGTGCGGAAATAGCTCTCGCCAATCTTGTCGAAACAATAGCGCAGGTAAGCCTCAAGAGCCTCGTCGGGAAGACGCTCCATCAGCGTGGCATCAGACGATGCCCCCACGGCGCGCAGATTTTTGAGCAGCACATACAATTCCTCCTGAGTGAGGTTGGCCAATCTAAGCACCGTTGAGTCGTAATCTTTAAGGCCCGACTGCTGAGCCAGAGAATTTTCAGCCAAACGCGAACGCAACGCCTCGTAACTGTAGAGGCCGCGCCGAGTGTCGGTCAGAAACTCGGGCGTGCCGCTCAATACAATGCCCAGGCCCTCGAAATTGCCCTGCAGGGTATTGTTGAGTATCGAGAGCAGCTCCTCGTAATTGGCGCGGCGCGACACCGCGTTGGTAATTTTGTACAGATTCACCAATTCATCGAGACATACGTATAGCCCCTTGTATCCCGCGCAGCGGGCCAACGTAGCATAAAGGCGCAGCGACGCGAAGAGGTCGGCATCGCCCATATAGGTGCGCACCCCGAGGTCGCGCTGCGCGTCAGTCTTAGTGTGATATTCAGCCTGGAGCCATCGCAAGGCATCAGCCTTGCGCGACGGATATTCTGCCTCAAGATAAATTTGCACCACGCGCCCGAAATCGTGGCCGCCCGGCAGGTCGCGCAGCGGCAGCAACAATTGCTGCGGCTTAATCCCCTCGTCGGCGCATCGGGCCTCAAGCCTCTCAAGTATCGGCACCAGCGCATTGCCATCGCGCTTGGTGCGAGTCGAGAGCGAGGCTATCAATTCGGCCAGCAACCGCTGAGCCTGACCCTTGGTGCCGTGAAATCGCTTCTCGGGCGATAGGTCAGCCTTCATCGCCACCAATCCACGCTCGAGAGCTAGGCTGCGCACCAGCGACAGGAAGAAAGTCTTGCCCGAGCCGTATTCGCCAATCACCAAGCGCAGCGAGGCCCCGCCATCGGCCACAGTGTCGATGTCGCGCAGGAAAGATTGCACCTCTTGGTTGCGCCCCACCTGTATGTATTGCAAACCCGTATTAGGCACCACGCCGCTGCGCAGCGCTCTGATGATTGCCTCGCGCTCGCGGGGCTTGATTATCTTGGTCGGTATCATATTCGTCGCTTATTTTATATGAATAACAACCAGATAGGGCAATTCGTTAATTTTTTCTCTGTGAACTTTTCGCGCCCCCGACTTGTTGTATATGCACCATAAAAAACAATTACAGTACATAGAGACCCTAAATTACTTCACAAAATTCAAGAAACCCCAGTAACATGGAAAAGAAAAGCATAAAAGGCACCCGCACCGAGCACAACCTGCTCGCTTCGTTCGCCGGCGAAAGCCAGGCTCGCAACCGCTATACCCTCTTCGCTCAGAAAGCCGTTGAGGAAGGTTATCAGCAAATCGCTGCTATCTTCCTGGAGACTGCCGATCAGGAGCTCAGCCACGCCAAACAGTTCTTCTCAAAACTCGAGGGTGGCACAGTCACCATCACCGCCGGTTATCCCGCTGGCGTAGTGGGTTCGACCGTTGAGAACCTCGCCGAAGCCGCCGCTGGCGAACGCGAAGAGTGGAGCGACCTGTACAGCAACTTCGCAGTTACTGCCCAGGAAGAAGGATTCCCCGAAATCGCCAACCTGTTCAAGCTCGTATCAAAGGTTGAGCAGATGCACGAGGCTCGCTACATCAAGCTGATGGAGCGCCTGCAGAATGGCCAGGAATTCGAATCGCCCGAGCCTATCGAATGGATGTGCCGCAAATGCGGATTCACTGTCAGCGGCAAGACAGCTCCCAAGCGCTGCCCCGTCTGCGGTATGGACCAAGGCTGGTTTGAGCGCCGCGCCACCAACTTCTAAAAACAGAAGCGACATCATAAAAAAACGGCTTACACAAATTGAATGTGTAAGCCGTTTTTATTTTCTATAGCAAGGCTCTTACCGCAAGGGAGTAGCTTTTGGCTCCGAAGCCAGAGATTGAGCCCATGCACACCGGGGCGATGAGCGAGGTGTGGCGTATTGGCTCACGGCTGAAAATATTGCTTAGATGCACCTCGACCACTGGCAGCGGAATTGCGGCGATGGCATCGGCGATAGCCAACGAGGTATGGGTATATGCCCCGGCATTGAGCACAATGCCGGTGTATCTTTCATCATATCCAGCCTCGTGGAGCTTGTCGATGATCGAACCCTCATGATTGCTCTGCCACCATTCGAGTTCGGCCTCGTCGCGATATTCGTCAAACAGCTGCGCTGCTATTGTCTGCAGATTGTCTGTGCCGTATATTCCCGGCTCTCTGCGCCCAAGCAAATTCAGATTGGGCCCATTCATTATCAATATCTTTTTCATGGATTTATCTTTTATAACGTAAGCACGTAAGCTTTACGTAAGCACACAGATAACGTATGCAATTATTTTTAATTGATCTAATAA
>JAJBUH010000163.1 GCA_020860445.1 Bacteroidales bacterium
AGTGAATAGTTAATAGTGAATAGTGAATAACGGCGTTCCGGATGGCCCGTTATTCACTATCCACTATTAACTATTACATATCTAAGGGGTTTGGTTCGTCGGGATGGGTGTACCAGCGGGAGTAGAGCAGATAGTTGTGGGCTATCTTTTGGTTGATTTCCTTGCTCTGCTCGGGATTGACCATCTTGACGAATTTGGCCGGTGCGCCAGCCCACAATTCGTTAGGTCCGATCTTGGTGCGCGACAGCACCACCGAACCGGCTGCAACCAGAGCGCCCTCGCCCACCTCGGCATCGTCCATCACCACGGCTCCCATGCCAATCAGGGCATAGTCGTGAATCTTGGCTCCATGGATGGTCACATTATGGCCAATCGAGACATCATTGCCTATCTCGATGGTCGATTTCTTAAACAGGGTGTGCAGCACCGAGCCGTCTTGGATATTCACTCGGTCGCCAATCTTGATCCAGTTAACATCGCCGCGCAGCACCGTATTGAACCATACGCTGCACTCCTCGCCGATGACTACATCGCCAACCACTGTGGCGTTTTCTGCCAGGAAAGTATCCTTTCCGATCACGGGTGTCTTGCCTCTCAGAGGCATTATCAATGCCATAATTCTATAAGTTTTATTTTTGTCGAGAATTCTCGAGATTTATCGAGAGCTCTCGAGAATTCTCGATAATTACGATAGTTACGATATTGTCGATAGTATCGATACGGTTTATTTGGTTATTGGGGCCGTTTTGGCCTCGAGCCAGGCGCGCTCGGCCTCGTTGAGGAGGGGCGATACGCGGCGATATACCTCGGCATGGTAATCGTTGACCCACTTGATTTCGTCATCGCTCATAATCTCGGTCTCAAACAGTTCGCGATCAAATGGGAAGAGGGTCAAGGTCTCGAATTTGAGGAATTCGCCAAATTCAGTGGTCATGGCCTTGACGGTCAGCACCAGGTTCTCGCAGCGCACGCCGTGGACATTCTCCCGGTAGAGACCCGGTTCGTTGCTGGTGATCATGCCCTCCATCAATGGGATCGGGGTATTGTTGAGGCGTATGGTCTGGGGACCCTCATGCACGTTCAGGAAATGTCCTACGCCATGGCCAGTGCCGTGTAGGTAAGCCAGGCCTTCTTTCCAGAGGAATTGGCGAGCCAGCACGTCGAGTTGGGCGCCGCGAGTGTCAACCGGGAATACGGCATCGCCGAGGGCGATATGACCCTTCATCACGAGGGTGAAGTCATGCTTTTCTTGCTGGGTAGGCTTGCCGAGGGCCACGGTGCGAGTGATGTCGGTGGTGCCATCGAGGTATTGGGCGCCTGAGTCAACGAGCAACAGGCCGTTGGGCTCGAGCGTTGCATCGGTCTCGACTGTCGGCTCATAGTGCACGATAGCGCCGTGAGGACCGTAACCGATGATACTGCCAAAGCTCTCGTCAAAGAAATTCTTCATCTCGCTGCGGTATTTCACCAGCAGGCGGTCAACATCGAGTTCGGTAATCTTCTCGCCTTTGGCGAGGGCATCCTCGATGGCCATGAAGGCGCGCACCAGCGCGGCTCCGTCGCGCTCCATTGCAGTGCGTATGCCGGCAATCTGGGTTTCATTCTTCACGCCCTTGGGCACTGCCACTGCTGATGAGCCCATCACTGCGCGGTCACCGAGAGCTTCGGTCAAAGTTGTAGAGGTGCGTGCCTCCTCGATTAGCACTTTCTTGTCGGGAAGCTGGGCTATGAATTCCTTGACCTTGGCGTAGGGATACACATCTACGCCTTGCGATTTCAGATATTCTGATACCTCAGGAGTAATTTTGTCCTCATCTACGAGCAGGGTGCTACCCTCGGGAGAGACATACAGGTATGATGTGGTCACAGGATTGTACTTGACATCCTTGCACCTTATATTAAGGGCCCAGGCAATCTCGTCGAGCGGCGAGATAAAAGCTGCGTCGGCATCCTGGCGCTTGGCGTCAGCGAGGATGCGAGCCAGTTTGCTCTTAGCGCTCTCGCCAGCGTATTCCTCAGCGTGCACAAACACTTTGTCCTTTGGCAGGCTCGGGCGGTCAGGCCATATCTCATCGATTACGTCAAAGTCAGTGACGAATTTCAAGCCATGTTTCTCAAATGCCTTGCGCATCGCCTGGGCTTGCTGGGCCGAGAAGAGCATGCCGTCTACGCCGACTGTCATCCCGGGTTTCAGGTTCTGGATCAGATAGTCCTCAATCGATGGGGTACCGGCTATGCCGTCCTTCATCATCTCAATCTCGGTGCCTTCAAGCTGCTGGGCAGCTTGTATGAAATAGCGCGAGTCAGTCCAGAGCAAGGCCTTGTCGGCTGTGACTACGAGCGTACCGGCCGAACCGGTGAAACCGCTCAAGTAGCGGCGCACCTGCCAGTGGTCGGCTATATATTCGCTTTGGTGGGGGTCAGTCTGGGGGATGATTGCGGCATCCACTCCGGCAGCCTGCATCTGCTGGCGCAACTGTGCTATGCGCTGTGAAATCTCTTGTTTCATTATGGTATTATTTTTAATGAGGCAAAGTTAAAAATTTTTTCCATAAGTTTCGTAACTTTGCAATAGAAATTGTACAAAAGATGAAGATTTGCATAGCTACGAGTACCCGAGCCGACTGGGGACTACTGCAACCAGTAGCCCAATCCCTCCGCGCATGTCCCAATGTGGAGGTGCAGATTTTGGCGACGAATATGCATTTGATGGAGGAGTATGGGATGACGGTGAAGGAGATTGAGGAGGCTGGGTTTGAGGTGAGTGCGAGGGTGAGAATGAAGTGTGAGGATGGGACGGCTGGGGCCAGGGTGAAGGCGATGGCGCAGTGCATGGAGGGATGCGCTGAGGAATTGCCGAGGCTGCAGCCCGACATCTTGGCGGTGCTGGGCGACCGGTATGAGATGCTGGCAGTGGCATCGGCCGCTGCAGTTCTTGGGATACCCATCGCGCATATTGCTGGAGGCGAAACCAGTGAGGGAGCCATCGACGACCGCCTCAGGCACGCAATCACGCAGTTGTCGACATTGCATTTCACTGCAGCAGAACCCTATCGTCAGCGCGTAGCGCAGATGCTTGGCACCGATAAGAATGTCTACAACTGCGGTGCCCTCGGCGTGTGGAATATCGCCAACCAGCCGCTAATGAGCATCGAGGAGTTGAGCCAGTCGCTCGACTTTGAGCTTGAGGCTGGCAAATACTTCGTGACGACTTTCCATCCTGCCACCCTCGACACTGGGGCTTCGCCGGCCGAGCGGTGCCAAGCCATGCTCGATGCCCTTGACAGATATCCCGACTACAAGGTGATACTCACCTATCCTAATAATGACACCGGCAGCGAGGAGATAATCCAAGCCATCAACCATTGGGCGCAGTCGCGCCCGCGAGTGCTGCTTATCAAATCTCTGGGTATGACACGCTATCTGTCAGCAGCAAAGAATGCTGCCGCAGTGATCGGCAACTCATCAAGCGGCATAGTCGAAGTGCCGTCTCTCGGCGTGCCTACCATCGACATCGGCATACGCCAGAAGGGGCGCCTCTGCGGCCCCTCGGTGCTGCATTGCGGCGACACCGCCGACGACACCGCCAATGCCATCGCAACCGCCCTCTCCCCCCAGCACCAAGTCCTCTCCCGCCTCAAGCAAAACCCCTACCACCGACCCGACACCGTAACCCAAATCACCACCCACCTCCTTAATTATATACATAAATTATATACATAACCCTTAAAGGCATCCATTGCGTTAGCCTACTTTTGACTTTTGACTTTTGACTTTTGACTTAACCATGACTCCCTTGTTTATCATACCGGCGCGCGGCGGCAGCAAAGGCATACCGCGCAAGAATATAAAGGAGCTGTGCGGCAAGCCTCTGATCGCTTACAGCATCGAGGCAGCTAATCAGGTTGACCCTCGCTACGTCTTTGTTTCGACTGAGGACGAAGAGATAGCCCAAGTAGCCGCAGCCTATGGCGCAGCCACCGAATATCGCCGTCCCGCTGCGCTCGCCACCGACACCGCCGGGAGCCGCGAAGTTATCCTCGACCTGATGGACTGGGCTGACCGCCAAGGCATAAGCTACGACTGCGTAGTGCTACTGCAGCCCACCTCGCCACTGCGCACTGCTGATGACATACGCCATTGCCTGAGGCTATACGCCGAGAATCCCGAGGCTGACATGGTGGTCAGCGTCAAGGATGCCGACTGCAACCCCTACTACGACTGCTTCGAGGCCGACCCACAGTCGGGCCTGTTGCATATCTCAAAAGGCGATGGTCTGTACACGCGCCGCCAGGATGCTCCCCCGGCCTATCAGTACAACGGAGCCGTATATGTAATCCGTCCTGAATCTATTCGGCAGATGCCCTTGGGAGCCTTCCCACGGCGCATACCTTATATAATGCCTCGCGACCGCAGCATCGACCTCGACACCCCCATCGACTGGCTGATGGCAGAAACAATAATGACCCGACAAAATGGATAAGCATCTAATCTCATACCAAGCCCCGATAATCGAGGCTCTCGAGCGGCTAAACAGCCTTTCCGGCCAGACCATGACACTATTCGCCATCGATGACGAGTGCCGAGTGCTCGGCACCCTCACTGACGGGGATATACGCCGCGCACTGATTGCGGGGGCAAAGCTCTCCGACCTGGTAGAACGAGCCATGCACCGCGACTTCCGCTTTATCCCAGCTGGCAACCCTGACCTCGAGGCTGTCAAAGAATACCGCGAATTGGGACTGCGCCTATTGCCATGCTTAGACGCCAATGGGCGCCTCGTGTCCATCCTCGACCTCAAAGAGACAGCCACCATGCTGCCGCTTAGCGCCCTGCTTATGGCCGGAGGAAAAGGAGAGCGTTTGCGGCCACTCACCCTCACCACCCCCAAACCGTTGCTCAAAATCGGTGAAAAAGCCATCATCGACTACAACATCGAGGCACTGGCGCGCTGCGGCATCACAGATATAGTAATCGCCACCGGTTATCTCGCCGACCAGATCAAGCGGCATGCCGAGGACCTGGGCCAGCGACTTGGCATCGACATCAGATGCGTTGAGGAGACGCAGCCCCTCGGCACCATCGGCGCCGCAGCCATCGCGCAGCTGCCCGAAGAGGGCAACACCATAGTGATGAACTCCGACCTGCTCACCACCATCTCGATCGAGGATATGTACCTCCATCACATCGCCACCGGGGCAGACATCTCCATCGCCGCCATACCCTACCAGGTGTCGGTGCCGTTCGCCGTGCTCGGCATCGACGAGGACGACACCGAGCGAGTGGTGACAATCGAGGAGAAACCCTCATATTCTTATTTCGCCAATGCCGGAATCTATATCTTCCCCAACGCACTGCTCAACGCCCTGCCCGCCGACCGACGCACCGATGCCACCGACCTAATCGAAATGGCCATTGCCAATGGCTTGAAAGTTACTTATTTCCCCATCAATGGCACATGGATAGACATAGGCACCCCGGCAGATTTTCGCCAAGCCGTTGAACTAATGAAGACCCTTCGAGCGTTTAGTATATAGCCGTCAAGCAAATTTGTAGGCGGCTATCGCAGCGGGCCTGCCGGCTCGCCATAATCGCAAATCGCAAATCGCAACCATGGCAGATTCAAATTTTATCGATTACGTCAAGATCCTTTGCCGCTCTGGCAAGGGAGGCGCTGGTTCGCGCCATTTCTATCGTGCTAAATACATTCCCAAGGGAGGACCCGACGGAGGCGACGGTGGCCGAGGCGGCCACATCATCCTCAAGGGCAATAAGAATATGTGGACCCTGCTGCCCCTCGAATACCGGCGCCATATCTACGCCGGCAATGGCCAGTCGGGCACGGGAGGACGCAGTTTCGGCAAGGATGGCGAAGACGTCACCATAGAGGTGCCGTGCGGCACCGTGGTCTTTGATGCCGAGACGGGCGACTATCTGTGCGAAGTCACCGACGACGGCCAAGAGGTGAAGTTGCTGAAGGGCGGTCGAGGTGGCCTTGGCAACTGGCATTTCAAGAGCGCCACTAATCGCACGCCGCGCTACGCGCAGCCGGGCGAACCTGGGATCGAGAAGAGCGTAATACTCGAGCTAAAGCTACTGGCCGATGTGGGTCTGGTAGGATTCCCTAATGCTGGCAAGTCCACCCTGCTATCTGCCCTGTCGGCAGCGCGCCCCAAGATCGCCGACTATCCCTTTACCACTATGGAGCCGCAGCTCGGCATCGTGCATTACCGCGACAACAAGTCGTTTGTTATGGCCGACATCCCCGGCATCATCGAGGGCGCCAGCGAGGGCAAGGGCCTCGGGCTGCGTTTCCTGCGCCATATCGAGCGCAACGCGGTGTTGTTGTTCCTCGTTCCGGCCGATGCCGAGAGCATACGCGGCGAATATGAGGTATTGCTGGCCGAGTTGGCACAGTTCAACCCCCAACTGCTCGACAAGCAGCGCATCCTGGCAGTGTCGAAGAGTGACATGCTCGACGAGGAATTGATGGAGGAAATCCGTCCCACCTTGCCTCAGGATATACCTTCGGTATTTATTTCGGCCGTAACAGGATACGGGTTGACCGAACTCAAGGACATCCTGTGGCGAGCCATCACCGATGAGAGCAATCGTCTGGCCACTCCGGATATCATCCACCGCCCGCTCGACGGGCATCATCGCGTGCGCGAAGAGGACGAGTTCATTTTCGAACCCGAGCCCACGCCCGAGGAGGATGAGGATCTGCAGCAGATCAGTCCCGAATCGTGGGGCGAAGACGACGCCTACGATTGGGACGAAGACATCGATCCAGAGTAGCGACAAAACGTAAGCACGTAACCAGAACGTAAGCACATAGTGAGGATTTCATTATGTGCTTACGTTTTTATTGTTGGCTTACCTTCTGTGTGCTTACGTTTTGGTTACGTGCTTACGTTTTGGTTACGTGCTTACGTTCTGTCGACGGGCGCTAAAGGAGAAACTATTGGCCTATTTTTCCTCTACATTTTTAAAAATGTAGAAAAATGTAGAAAAATGTTTTGTCAGTTCAAAAAAAATGTTTTACTTTGCAATCGAAATACATCAGGAGCTCCGGTTGCTGTTCTGGACTCTTGACAGATTATAGCGACTATTTAATTACTCTATTCTATTAACATTCAAAACAACACAGAAGTATGAAGAGATTCTACTCATTGTTCGCTGCGGTGGCTGTATGCGCTGGCATGTCCTTTGCAGTGACCCCAATGGCCAAGAGTTTCGACTCTGGCGTGCGTATGAGCGAATTTAAGGATACCCCCGTCCTTAAGCTCCAAACCTCGGGTCAAGAGAAAGCCCAAGCTATGAAAGCTCAGAAGAAAAATGTGGCTAAAGCAGCCATTGCTCCCTCATCACTTGACGGTGACTATCTGACTCTCTCTGCCTACTATTCAGAAGACCAATATGTGGTAACCGGCCCTTACGGAGCATATATGGAGGCCGAAGATGATGTAGTATACATCGGCGACTTCCTCTATGGATGGTTCTACGATGACATAAAGGAGCTCCAAGCTACTGTCAACTACTACGAGGATTATGACATCTCTACCTTGGTTATTCCTGCCGAAGCCAATATTATTGAATACGGTGGTGAAGATTTCGGTCTTTACTACTCAATGTATGCTTACTCTGACTACTATAAGGGCTACTATATCTTCACTTTGGTAGATGAAAATGATGACTACTCTAATATCGAGTTCCAAATTGCTGAAGATGGAATCTACCAATTGGTAGGAAGCTATGATCGCGATGGCTTTAGCGATATCCAATATGGCATCTCAATCATAGCTAAAGAATCAGGTGGCGTATACGCTTTCCTCCCCGACGTAGCATTCGTGCCCACTAATGGCGTAAACCCACACTCAGTGTATTATCCTACCTACGACCAGGGTTATTCTGACCAAGTGCCTGTAACTGCCTATGCCAACGGTTCAGCTGTGATGGTTTACAATCTCTTCGGAATGGAATATCCTGTGACATTCAGCGTAGATGCAGCCAACAAGACTCTGACCGCTACCGACCAGTTTATTGGTGACCTTACCGGAACTTATGAAGATGGCACCACAGTAGAAATTCCTCTCTACTATTCAGGAGCTTCTTATGCCGACGCAGAGAAATATATCTTCGATGGCACTTTCGACACTGTCAACGAGAAGACCGTTGTGACTTTCGCCGACTACGTGTATGGCATCAACTATGAACAACAGATTCAGTTCTATACCTTCTACGATGCTACGATAGGATTTGACATCGATCTCTTTAGCAATTCTGCAATCAGCAGCGTAGCTAAGGACTCAGCCGAGGGCGAGGCAGTTTACTACAATCTGCAAGGCATGAAGGTTGCTAACCCGACCGCCGGCCAGGTTTACATCAAGAAGCAGGGCAACACCGTCACCAAGATTGTTCGCTAATCCGACCTAACAATACTTATAATCCCGCTGGTGGAAACCACCCGCGGGATTTTTCTTTTCTATCCTCTATACAAAAAAACACAGATTCCCACCGATTTTCACAGATTATTGATCTACGACCAATATTGAATCTGTGGGAATCTGTGGGAATCTGTGGTTTGATATTTGAGTCAGTTGTTAGTTGCGCTCAAGTGTGATGATGAGCTCCTTGGGATCCTCGGGGTCAACGTCGATCATGAGTTTGCCCTCGCGTGCCAGCCAACCGATGGCTGCGAACACTTCTTTGTCCTTCAGTTTGGTAACTTTCTTGAGCTGCTTGATGCCCATGGCTTCAGCCTCGTTGAGAGCTTGCCAGATTTGTCCAGCGTTCAAGCCAATAGTGTCAGTATTCATAACTTGGATGTTTAGTTAGACAATTTGCTTAAAATTTTTGGTTAGAACTTAAAATCCTAAAGAAAACTTGCGCAAAGATAGCCATTTTTTTAGTTAATTCCAAATACGCTTTTTGCATACACAAAAACAGCTCGTCCTCCGCCAAGTTCAATTAATTAACAATCAAACGTTTAATAATGTTTATGATTTTTTACGATTTTATCTGCAAACAGGGCGCATTGCGCCCATGCCACCATAAAACCGTAAGGACATAAGAAGCATAAGGTCATAAGAAACTGAAGTACGAAAGCCCCTACCTTAAAGACCTTATGTCCTTAAGTTTCTTATGTCCTTATGCTTCTTATGTCCTTACGGTTTTGTGCCCTTATGGTTTTATGGTCAAGATGGGGCTATGCGCCATATCTTCTTGTCCTTATTTCCCACTTTTTTGGCTAATATGGAGAATAAATGTTACAACCAGAAATTTCTTGCAACAATGCTGCAACATTATTTTTATTCCTATATAAATAATTATTAACTTTACAACGAACAAATCGAAGAGAGTATTGTTATATTTTGAGTAACCAATAAATTCAATGTAGTTATGACATACACTCAGCCCGACCTTCCCTATGCAACCGATGCCTTGGCACCGGTGATAAGCAAAGAAACAGTGGAATACCACTACGGAAAGCACGAAAAGGCATACATCGACAACCTCAACCGTCTGATCAAAGGATCGCAGTACGAGGACATGGATTTGGAAGATGTAATCCGAAACGCCAAAGGGCCTCTCTTCAACAATGCCTCCCAGGCATGGAACCACATATTCTACTTCTTCACCTTCGCCCCCAACACTGGCGGAGAGCCGGGAGGAGAATTGAGAAAGGCCATCGACCGTGACTTCGGATCCTTCGAGGAGTTCAAAAAGGCGTTTGAAGACGCCGGAGTGGGCATATTCGGCTCAGGTTGGGTGTGGCTTAGCCGCGACGAAGACGGCAAGCTGTTTATCACCCAGGAATCCAACGCCGGCAACCCTCTCACCTCGGGACTGACACCCCTGTTGGTGTTCGATGTGTGGGAGCATGCCTACTACCTGGATTACCAGAATCGCAGAGCCGAGGCCCTGCACCGCCTCTGGGAAATCGTAGATTGGGACGTGGTGGAAAGCCGCTACTAATCCCCCCCCCGACATAGACAAGGACGAAAGAAAGATTATATATTAAGCATAATGTGATGAATGGAATGGGAGAGGCTCGTGAGAGTATCTCCTTTTCTTTTTGTCCCTATGCGAGCCTTACGGCTCGCATATCCCATAAAGCCGCAAGGGCATAAAACCGCAAGGCTTCTTGGCTACCCTTTCCTTATGGCTTTATGGGCGACTCTCTCCTTACGGTTTTATGCCCTTATGGCTTTGTGGCTAAAGAGCCGTAAGGCTCGCTTGGTAATTAAAATTCAGTCATACATGGCTCCCGATTTTACTCTTACATAGTTACAGTCTTTGTGCTTTGGGATTTTTTTCGTAACTTTGCAGTTGAATTTCTTTATTTGGCAAGATGAATCGCAACCCGCAAGATATGAATTCCGGATTCTCGATCGACAAAAATCCGGAAAAGCCAAAACGCTGGACCAAAATCCTCATCCGCTGGATGTGGGGACTGTTCGCTTTCGGCGTTGTGGCTTTCTTCGTGTTCTTCTGCTTGGTCTACAACGGAGCCATCGGCTATATGCCCGACATCGAGCAGCTCAAGAACCCCCAGGACAAATTCGCCTCCACCATCTACACCAGCGACGGTGTGGAGATGGGCCGCTATTTCCGCAACACCGGCAACCGCGCTTACGCTGACTACTCCGAGATATCGCAGAACGTAATCGACGCCCTCATCGCTACCGAGGATGTCCGCTTTATGGACCATTCCGGCATCGATGCCCGCGCCCTCGCCCGCGTGATCCTCAAGACCCTGGTGATGCAGAACAAAAACGCCGGTGGTGGCTCAACCATCACACAGCAGCTCGCCAAGCAGCTTTACTCGCCCGAGAGCGATGGCATCTTGTCGCGTGCCCTGCAGAAACCTATCGAATGGATGATTGCCGTCAAGCTTGAGAAACAATACTCCAAGGAGGAAATCCTGAAGATGTATCTCAACCAGTTTGACTTTCTCTACAACGCCGTAGGCATCAAGTCGGCCGCCAATGTGTATTTCGGCAAGGATGCCAAAGACCTCAATATCGAAGAGGCGGCCATGCTCGTGGGCATGGTCAAGAACCCATCGTACTACAATCCTCGCCGCCACACCGAACGCACCTTGCAGCGCCGCAACGTGGTGCTTGAGCAGATGGAGAAGGCCGGATATATCACCCAAGCCGAGCTCGATTCCCTCTCCCAACTCCCCATAGTACTCGACTACCATCCTGCGGACCACAAGGACGGCCTGGCGCCCTATTTCCGCGAGGAGCTACGCCGCTTCCTCTTGGCCAAAAAGCCGGAACGCAACCGTTATCCATCGTGGGACCAGCAGAAATTTGTCGACGACTCAATCCTGTGGGAGAACAATGCCCTGTACGGTTGGGTCGAGAAGAATCCCAAGCCCGATGGCTCGAAATGGGACATCTACAATGATGGCCTGAAGATATACACCACCATCGATTCGCGCATGCAGCAGCACGCCGAGGAGGCAGTGGTAGAGCACATGGCCGACCTGCAGCAGCGATTCTTCGCCGAGAAGGCTCGTTCGTCAAACGCTCCCTACAGCAGCACCCTCGACTCAAAGACACGCGAGCAACTGATCAACAATGCCATACGCCAGAGCGAGCGCCATCGTGTGGCTCGCGTGGCCGGTCTGTCGCAAGAGGAGATTGACAAGCAATTCAACACGCCGGTCGAAATGACTGTCTTCAGCTACGACGGTCCTATCGACACGGTGATGACCCCTCGCGACTCAATTCTCTACATCAAGCACTTCTTGCGCGCCGGCTTCTTGTCGATGGATCCGCGCAACGGATATGTCAAGGCTTATGTGGGCGGTCCAAACTTCAAATTCTTCCAGTACGACATGGTATCGACCGGAAGGCGCCAGGTGGGTTCGACTATCAAGCCGTTCCTCTACACCCTGGCTATGGAGGAGGGCATGACCCCTTGTACCCAATTCCGCAACACCCAGCCTACCCTGTACGACCAGAACGGCCGCGCTTGGTCGCCCCGCAATGCCGGTTCGGCTCGCATCGGCGAAATGGTTGACCTGCGCTGGGCCCTCACCAACTCAAACAACTGGATATCCGCTCGCGTGATGGATGTGGTCAAGCCCCACAACCTGGTGCGCCTGATGCACAACATGGGTATCACCAACCAGCTGCCATCAGTGATCTCGCTATGCCTCGGGCCGAGCGAAATCTCAGTCAAGGAGATGGTGACAGCCTATTCGGCTTATGCCAACTATGGCATGAAGGTTGAACCGATGTTTGTGACCTCGATAGCCGACAACAACGGCACTGTGATTTCGACATTCTCCAACCCCAACGAAGAGGTGATCACCCAGCTTGCCTACTACAAGATGCTCTCGATCCTGCTCAATGTCGTTGACAGCGGTACTGGCAATCGTCTGCGCCGTGCCCCATTCAACATCACCGCTCAGATGGGAGGCAAGACAGGCACCACCAACGACAACAGCGACGGCTGGTTTATGGGCTTCACGCCCGAGCTCGTGTCGGGTGTCTGGGTAGGCGGCGACGAGCGCTCAATCCACTTCAACACCATGGCCAGCGGCCAGGGCGCCTCGATGGCCCTGCCCATCTATGGCAAATACATGACCAGCGTTTACAACGATCCAAATCTCAATTACGACCAAACAACCACATTTAACTTCCCTTCTGACATCGACCTGTGCGGTGGCGACTTCTCGATAGTGGTGCCGCAAGAGGTAGAGCAGAGCATGGAGGGAGCTTTCGACTGATTTTATGACAGCTAAGAGAATCCTCACATACGCATCTTTGGCATTGCTGATGATGGCCGGAGCCATCACAGCCAATGCAGATTCTCGCCACACTGTGAAGCGCGGCGAAACTATTTTCGGCATCGCTCACCGCTACGGAGTCACCCCCGACGCCATCATAGCAGTCAACCCACAGGCTGCCAATGGCGTGAAGAAAGACATGGTGCTGATCATCCCCGACGGAGTCGAGGAGGAAACCACAGTTACCGAGACCCCGGTGCAGCAAACCAAGGAAGAAAAGAAGAAAAAAGAAAAAGATAATAAGAAGAAAGGCGACCAAGCCGAGGTATCCGAGCCGGCTGTCACCACTCCGGTTGTCACTACCCCCGTAGTCACTACACCGGTGCGCGAGACTATTACCACGCCCAAGGAACAGGATAAGTCGGCCGACCAGTCGGCAGCCCAGCAGAGCCAGCGCCGCCTCATCTCCTACCTCTCTAAGCCGGGTGACACTTTCGCCTCGATTTCTGAGCGTACTGGTGTGAGCGAGGACACGTTGATCGAACTCAATCCGTTTGTCGACCCGATACGCATCCCTTCTGGCACTCAGATACGCCTGAGCGATGAGGCTCCTTATGGCAACGTCTATCCCGAATCGCAGCCATCGAGCGACGACCAACCCTATACGATACCAACCATCCCCACCCCGACCTCGCCTATCGATGGCGAATACTCTGACTACGACCCAGTGCTCGTGCCGGAGTATGACGCAGCCGAGCATCGCAATGTGATGCTCCTGTTGCCGTTTATGGCCGAGGAAAATGCGCAGTCGCGCAGCGCCAAGCAGTATGCTGACTTCTATCGCGGCTTCCTGATTGCCGCCCAGCAGTTCAACAACTCTGGGCCCTACGATGTCGAAGTGATAGCCTTGGACACCGAGGGCCAAACCTCAAAGATACAGTCGCAGCTCGCCAACACCAGAGACCGCGACCTGGCCATTATCATCGCTCCTGAGGACGAACGCCAACTCGATGCCGTAATCGACGCAGCCACGTCCCAAGATGTGTATGTCTTCAACATCTTTGACTTCAAAAGCGAGAAATACAAGACCAACCCCTATGTGATCCAGGGCAACATCAACCAGTCGCTGATGTACCAAAAGGCTATCCAAGCTCTCAGTGCCCACTTTGAAGACTACATACCGGTAATCCTGTCGCCAACAAACGCCAAGGAGGAGAAAGCTCCCTTTATCGCCGCTGTGCGCCAGCACTACATCGAGATGGGCGTAGAGCCAATCGACATTGAGTTTGACGATGCTCTCACCGAGCGCGACTTGGATGTGCTGGAGCCGGAGCTTAAGTATGTGTTCCTATACAAATCTGGTTCGCAAAGCGCCTTCAACCGCGCAGCCCTCACACTGCTCAATGTTATCTCTGAGGAGGGCTACAATGGCCGCTTTGGCGTGTTCGGATACCCCGACTGGACAATGTTCCGCAACGAATCGCTGGCCCATCTGCATCAGCTTGGAGCCGTAATCTATTCGCGCTTCGACTTCGGGGCCGACAGCGCGGGCATGAAGGAGCTGCAAGACAAATTCCAACGCTGGTACGGCCAAGCCATGCTTGAGGCCTTCCCCTCGCAGGGAGCGCTCGGCTATGATGTCGGCGCCTTCCTGCTCAGCACCCTGCAGCAAGGCTCATTCAAGGAGCAGCTTGAGGATGGAGCAGTGTTCCAAGGCGTACAGTCGACCTTCAACTTGGTTCAGGACAATTCAAAGGGGTATGTCAACAATGCCCTTTACATAATCCAATACCGTCCCGACGGTAGCTACACCGTTAAGGTATTATGATCAAGCGCCTCAGCATATTATCCCTGTGCCTCGCGGCCCTGTGCCTGCCCATGAGGGCTGAAAAGCATTACAAGCCGCACATCTCGATAGGCGCCCATGCCGGCACTGACATGTCGAAGATGTCGTTCTCGCCCTCGGTCAAGCAGAAGTTTGAGAGCGGCCTCTGCGGCGGCATCTCGATCCGCTACGCCGAGGAGAGGCTGGTGGGCATTCTGGCCGAACTCAACTTTGTGCAGCGAGGTTGGAAGGAGGACTTTGAGGATTCTCCCCTGGCCTATTCGCGCAAGCTCAACTATTTTGAGCTGCCCATCATGACGCACATCTATTTCGGCCCCCCGCGTTTCAAATGTTTCTTCAATCTCGGCCCGGAATTTTGCTATATGATATCAGAGAGCACCAAGGCCAACTTTGACTACCATAACCCCACCGAAGCCGAGGGCTGGCCCACCAAGAGCCGAATGACCGAACAACTCGTCGATCCGGTAAAGAATAAGTTCGACTACGGCATCTGCGCCGGCTTTGGCTGCGAGTTCTTCCTGACCCCGCGCAACTCGGCCTACATCGAGGGGCGCTATTACTACGGCTTGGGCAATATCTTCCCATCGACCAAGGCTGACACTTTCAGCGCCTCGCGCAATATGACCATCTCTATTACCCTCGGTTACCACTTCAGAATAAAATAAACTCAACGCGCTCTTAGTAACAACGACGCATAACACTCCAATAGGTATGCAAAACATCAGAAACATAGCAATCATTGCCCACGTCGACCATGGCAAAACCACACTGGTCGACAAGATGCTGCTTGCCGGACATCTGTTCCGCGACAACCAGGCCACCGGAGAACTCATACTTGACAACAACGACTTGGAGCGCGAACGAGGCATCACAATCCTCTCAAAAAACGTCTCCATCAACTACAAGGGCACCAAGATCAATATAATCGACACCCCGAGACATGCCGACTTTGGCGGCGAGGTTGAGCGCGTGCTCAACATGGCCGACGGCTGCCTGCTGCTGGTCGATGCTTTCGAGGGCCCGATGCCGCAGACACGCTTTGTGCCGCAAAAAGCCATACAGATCGGCCTCAAGCCCGTGGTTGTGATCAACAAGGTTGATAAGCCCAATTGCCGTCCAGAGGAGGTGCAAGAAATGGTTTTTGACCTGATGTACAGCCTCGATGCCACAGAGGACCAGCTGAACTTCCCCACCGTATTCGGTTCGGCCAAGGAGGGATGGATGAGCGAGGACTGGACACAGCCCACCGACAACATCCAACCCCTGCTTGACGCTATCATAGAGCATATACCCGCCCCAACCACCATCGAGGGCGACACACAGATGCTCATCACCTCGCTCGACTTCTCAAACTATGTGGGCCGCATCGCCATCGGCCGCGTGCATCGCGGCGAAATCCGCGAGGGCCAGGAGATTGCCCTGTGTAAGCGTGATGGCTCTGTCTCAAAGCAGAAGATCAAGGAGCTGCACACCTTTGAGGGCATGGGCCGCAAACGCGTGCCATCGGTCAAGAGCGGCGACATTTGCGCTCTGGTGGGCATCGAGGGTTTTGAGATTGGCGACACCATTGCCGACATCAACAATCCAGAGCCCCTGCCCCGCATCGCCATCGACGAACCCACGATGTCGATGACATTCACCATCAACGACAGTCCATTCTTTGGCAAAGACGGCAAATATGTGACCTCGCGCCACATCGGCGACCGCCTGATGCGCGAACTCGACCGCAACCTGGCGCTGCGTGTCAGCAAGGCCGACCATGAGGATGTGTGGACAGTGAGCGGACGCGGCGTGCTGCACCTGTCAGTGCTGATTGAGACAATGCGCCGCGAGGGCTACGAGCTGCAAGTGGGCCAACCCCAAGTAATCGTAAAGGAGATTGACGGAGTGAAATGCGAGCCCGTCGAGCTCCTTACCATCAACACCACCGAGGAATACGCCTCAAAGATGATCGATATGGTGACGCGCCGCAAAGGCGAGATGATCTCGATGACGGCTCAGGGCGACAGGGTGCACATGGAGTTCTACATCCCATCGCGCGGCATCATCGGCCTGCGCAACAATGTGCTGACCGCCTCGGCCGGCGAGGCCATCATGGCTCACCGTTTCCACGAATACCAACCCTGGAAAGGCGACATCGAGAGACGTACCAATGGTTCGCTCATCGCCATGGAGGGTGGCACAGCCTACGCCTACGCCATCGACAAACTCCAAGACCGTGGCCGCTTCTTCATCTTCCCGCAGGAGGAGGTTTACGCCGGCCAGGTGGTAGGCGAAAACGCCAAGGACAACGATATCGTGGTCAATGTGACCAAGTCGAAGAAACTGACCAATATGCGCGCCTCGGGCGCTGATGATAAGGCCCGCATCGTGCCCCCTATCGTGTTCAGCCTCGAGGAAGCACTGGAATATATCAAGGAAGACGAATATGTCGAGGTTACGCCCCACCATATACGTCTGCGCAAAATCATTCTTGACGAAATCGAGCGCAAGCGCGCCAACAGATAAGGTATGAGACCATTCTCGCTCCGCATCCGAGGCAAGCTCGTTGAGTATGACCATCCGACTGTGATGGGCATACTCAATCTCACGCCCGATTCTTTCTATTCCGACTCGAGGGCCCGCAGCGTCGAGGATGTGATGCGCCGCGTCCAGGAGATGGTTGACGGCGGAGCCGACTTCATCGACGTGGGCGCCTACTCTACCCGACCCGGATGCGAAGACATACCGGTGCAAGAAGAAATCGACCGCCTGGGCCAAGGCATGGAGGCATTGCGCAGCATTGCTCCTGACATACCGGTGTCGGTCGACACATTCCGCGCCGAGGTGGCTCGCGTGGCAGTCACGCAGCTCGGCGTGGATATGGTAAACGACATTTCGGGTGGCGACCTCGATCCAGAGATGATGGAGACAGTAGCCAAACTGCAAGTGCCGTACATCATCATGCACATGCGCGGCACACCTCAGGATATGATGCAGCATTGCCAGTATGGGGATGTCACCGCCGAGGTGTTGCAAGAGCTATCGCGCAAGGTTACGGCCCTGAGCCTGCTTGGTGTCAACGATGTCATCATCGACCCAGGGTTCGGATTCAGCAAGACGCTTGAACAAAACTACGAACTGATGCGCCATCTGTCGGTGTTTGAAGAGCTGCACCTGCCCTTGCTGGTAGGCATCTCGCGCAAATCGATGATATTCCGGCTGCTTGACTCTACGCCAGCCGACTCGCTGCCCGGCACGATCGCTCTCAACGCCTACGCCATCCAGCACGGAGCCTCAATCCTCCGCGTCCACGATGTCCGCCCTGCCTCCGACACCATCAAAATCCCTCCTATCTTACCACCTAAATTTTGAATTCTGATTTTACATTGCTAATTTCTACTCTTGACTTTTGACTTTTGCCTTTTGACTTAAATCATGCTTAACTTCAGCTTAAAGGACGCCCTCGACATAGTACTGGTAGCGCTGCTGCTCTACTACATCTACAAACTGATGAAAGAGTCGGGCACCATCAACATCTTCTACGGTGTGATGGCGTTTATCGTCGTGTGGGCCCTCGCTTCTGAGATTTTCGAGATGCGCCTCATCGGCACAATCCTCGACAAATTCATGAGCATCGGCCTGTTGATCCTGGTTATACTCTTTCAAGACCAGATCAAGAGGTTTCTGGTCGAACTGGGTTCCCATAAGCGATGGCGCTTTTTGCGCAATATCTTCGGCCATCACAAGAATGAGATGGAGAATCAGCGGCTGCAGACTTATGTCATGCCCATCGTGTACGCTTGCATGAGCATGGCCAAGAGCAAGACCGGCGCCCTGATTGTCATACAGCAAAAGATGCCTCTCGACGCCTACGTGATGACTGGCGACCAGATTGACGCCAAAATCAACAGCCGATTGATCGAAAACATTTTCTTCAAAAACTCCCCCCTCCACGACGGCGCCATGATCGTGGCCAATGGCAAGATCGTAGCCGCCGGTTGCATCCTGCCGGTGAGCCACGATAGCGACATACCGCGCTCTCTTGGTCTGCGTCACCGCTCGGCTTTGGGCATCGCTCAGGCCACTGATGCGCTCGCAATCGTAGTATCGGAGGAGACTGGCAACATCTCTGTTGCCTACCGAGGCGAAATCTTCGTCAAGCTGACCTCAGCCGAACTCGAAAACCGTCTCTCTCAACTCGAATAACCCCCTCTAATCCTTAAAATTGTAAAGAAACCACAGATTTACACAGATTCTCACAGATTCTTATATAGTGTTCACTGAATAATTAGGTCTCTTAGGCCCATACCCGCATGGGGCA
>JAJBUH010000099.1 GCA_020860445.1 Bacteroidales bacterium
AGCTATAGTTGTCATTTCCTATAGCTTTTATTTTTCAATTATGTTTCAAGACCTACTCTCTCAGCAGGCGGCAGCCTTCCCTCGCTGCGGGGGTTAGGGGGCCGTGGTTAGGGGGTTATTTCACATAAAATTTCTTGCCGTTTTGGATTACGATGCCACGGTATGAGGTGGAGACGCGCTGTCCCATCGCATTGTAGCGCGGAGCGTTGGGATCAAGCTCGGTGGCAGGAGCCACAGCGCTGGTGATGCCAGATTCGCTGATCACCTCGCCAAAGGCTACTTGGTCGCCAGCCTCTACCCAATTCTTAACCTTGCCTTGATAGCCATTGCCAGCCAGTGAGTTGGCTCCTTGGTTGAGTTCGGCTACCAAATCGGTAACTGAGAGGTTGGAAGCGTCGATAGCACCTTCGTCATCGGCAGTGTTGACGCCATAGATGCCATCGCTGCTGCCTTCGGCCAGAGCATAGTAGTTGTGGGTGTATTCCGGAGCGCCATTCAGGTTGGCTGCGATAGCGCTTGCGAAATACTTAGCGCCAGTCTCAATCTCAAACTCGATGCGACCGCCATAGAAGCAGTTCTGGATATTGCCATTGACTTGAGCCGAGATGCCAGCCACATATTGCATCAATGGGATGCATTCAGCATCAGCGGTGTAGAGCAGGTTGGCGTAGCTGTAGCAGTTGACAATATTGTTGCCGATGCCTGAGTTGGCAGCGCCCATGCCCACGATACCGCCGAGGTATCCGCTCTTGTTGGTGACAGCCAGATTCATGGCCAAGTCGCCAGTCGATGAACAGTTAATGATCACAGTGCCCATAGCGTCGCCAGCGATAGCGCCGAATACGCACAGGTTGTCGAGTTGGAAGTCAGCATAAGCGTCCTCGACCGAGATATTCATCAGAGTAGCGCCCTTGGTGAAACCGAAGAGACCCGAGTAGTTCTGGCGCACGGTGCAACGCATGCGGCTGATAGCATGGCCTTGGCCATCATAAGTGCCTTGGAAGCTCGAAGCATTGCTGGTGCCAATCACTG
Organism: Bacteroidales bacterium; assembly: GCA_020860445.1. Lineage (GTDB taxonomy): Bacteria > Bacteroidota > Bacteroidia > Bacteroidales > Muribaculaceae > CAG-873. Next base: position 1,033 of record JAJBUH010000099.1, read on the forward strand.
CCCATTCGTGGGTTGTGGTCTCGCTATTGAGAGCGATATCTGTGGTCTGTACAAAGTACATGTCGGCATAAGTGATGCCGCTGTTGACATTGGCAGCAAGTTGTGCCAAGTCGGCCGGAGTAGCAATCACATAAGGAGCGAACTCAGAGCCTTCGCCGCCCGAGAATGCATAGTCGGCATCAGCCTCAGGCACTACGCCATTCCAAACCGAGGGGTCTTCGTTGGCCGAAGCGGGAGCAAAACGGTGAGCGGCCATCACGATGGTATAACCGTTGGTAGCAAACTCAACGATTTCATCGCTGCCCATCACCAGAGCCTCTTTGTTGGGACGGAAATATGAGTAAACCACGCCATCATTCTCAACGGCATAACTGGTAGCATTCATGCCAGCCGATGTGAGGGTGTAGGTGGTGAGGCCGTTGGTTTGGAGGTCGCCCTTGGCGTATGAGCGCAGCATCAAGCCCTTGTTGGCTGCAAGCCAGCTGCCGCATACGTATACTGAATCTTCTGACACGGGGCTTTGCATCACATTGTGATAACCGATGATAGCGCCAGCTTCGCCAAAAGTCTCGCGCGAAGTAGCAGCGCCTTTCAGCGAGCCAGTCTCGCCGTCAAGGCAGACAATCAGGCCTTCGCGCTTAGCCTCGGTCACCGACAGGGTCTCGCCATTGCCCAGGTCGATAGCGCCTTGCCATTGCAGAGCGGCATAAGCGTCATCGCCGATGAGGTTGGCGCGGCCATTCTGGTAGACTTGGCTGCCATTGTAGCCAACGCTCGGCAGAGCATTCACCCAACACGGTGTCAGGTAGTGGGGATCCATAGCGGCCATCACGAGGGTGGGAAGGGTAGATACGGTGATTTGGTCAGCTATGCTGCCAAAGTTGAAAGCTTGATCATCCTCGGTGCCAGTGACAGTAGCGCAGAGCAGGAGTTTGCCATCTTTGTAGTCGAGCGAAACCACCTTAGAAACTGCATCGTCATTATCAAGGAAGAATACAGTCTCGTAGGCGCCGTCAGCAGCGAAGCGAGCCACGAAGAGGTTGCCCACTGTGGTCTGTGAGTCGCCGTTCCAGCCTTGGTTGGCTGTGGCCACAAGTTCATTGTTGGGCTCAAACTCTATGGCAGTAGCCACGCGACCGCCGAGCAGGATTTCGCCTTGGCCATTGACAACCACGTCGGCGAGCTCAACGCCATCAGAAGCGAATACCCCCTCCTCCTCGGGAGTGTTCTCGTCAACTACGAGAGGATTGACTTGGAGCACTTTCACCCACTCTACCACGCCATCGGCCGAGAGTTTGACCATGCCGACATTGTAGATGCGGCTGTCATTGTAGGTCCACTGAGTGGCAGTGAGTTCGGTTTGGGTGCCATCAGCTCCGACAAACAGAGGCTGTGAGTCGAGGGCTGCGCCATCTTCAAGACGGAGCTTTGAAGCGAATACGTAGCCGCCATCGGCAGTCTGGCGCACAGCGCCTTGGCCAGTACCCCAGTCGGCCCCGGTGCTGTAGGCGGTCCAGAGGATTTCGCCCGTTTCGGGATTGTGCTTGGTGATTACAGCGTTCTTGTTGTTTGAGCTGCCGGCATAGTCGGGGCTGAAAGTCACGCCGGGCACGGCTGCGCCCATCCACTCCATCGAGGTCACAGTGGCTGTCGAGGCGATGTAGCTGAGAGCTACGAGGTCGCCCTCGGTGTCAACGATCATGTTTTGGAGCACATCGCCGCCGGCCACGCCGGTCATCCTACCGGCCCACAGAGCCTCGGGATAATCCTCCTGGGCTTGGCCCACGATGCCAGCTCCAAGCAAGAGCAAAGGCAGTAAAAATTTCTTCATTTCAAGGGGTTGTTATTAGTTGGTTTATAGTTTTTTAGTCTTTTGCTTTAGACATTCCTAAATTCGTGCAAAATTAACACTTCCACCTTATTAATACAATCCCTAAAAATGAGTATTTTTCAAAAACATAAATACGCAAGATTTGTGTAAATCCTAAGAATAAAGGACAAGGAGGAAGAGGACCTCCCCTTTCTCCTTGTCCTTCTAACCTATAGGTTTTATGATTAGAGAATTACGACCTTGCTGACGATTGAACAATATATTAAATGGTTGGTTGAGCTATGGTGAAGTTTTCTCCATGGCTTTGAGCTACTATTGTTATACAATCAAAAGTTAGTACCTTTGCATATCAATGCCAACCGTAGAAAAGCACGGCACCGCCCCGGTACTGTTGTGAATTGGTCAAAAGTTAGTACCTTTGCATATCAATGCCAAC
>JAJBUH010000131.1 GCA_020860445.1 Bacteroidales bacterium
GGCATGCAGCGAGTTGAGGTCAAGAGTCGCCTTGGGCAGTCGCATCTTGGCCACGTCTTCCCCGATGGCCCTCGCTCGTTGGGCGGACTGCGCTATTGCATCAACAGCGCGGCCCTGCGCTTCATCCCTCTCGACAAAATGGCCGAGGAGGGATACGCCGACTACACACCCATGGTAAAAGAGGCCGAGGATGCCTCAGCCCAGTCGTTCGGCCTCGACAGCTGCGCGCAATAAAAAGGCCGTCAGCCCGATGAGTGCGGCTGACGGCCAGTATTGGTTATGAGTATGTATTAAGAATGTACCGAATATTATTCAGGACGCTTGGTCTTTTTGCCATAGCCGTACTGAGCAGCTGAGCCGAGTTCCTCCTCGATGCGGAGCAGCTGGTTGTACTTGGCCATACGGTCGCTGCGGCTTGCCGAACCGGTCTTGATCTGGCCAGCGTTGGTAGCAACGGCGATGTCAGCGATGGTGGCATCCTCGGTTTCGCCTGAACGGTGCGAGATGACAGCGGTGTACTTGTTGCGCTGAGCGAGCTCAACGGCGCGGAGAGTCTCGGTGAGCGAACCAATCTGGTTAACCTTAACCAGGATTGAGTTGGCGCAACCTTCCTCGATGCCACGCTTCAGGTACTTAACGTTGGTAACGAACAGGTCGTCGCCTACGAGCTGGCAGCGGTCGCCGATCATGTCGGTCAGGATCTTCCAGCCCTTCCAGTCGTTCTGGTCCATGCCGTCCTCGATCGAATCGATAGGATATTTCTCAACGAGGCCCTTGAGGTATTCAGCCTGCTGCTCTGAGGTGAGCTTGGGAGCGTCGGGACCCTGTTTCCAGGTGTAGTCATAGAGACCGTCTTTGTAGAACTCTGAAGCAGCGCAGTCAAGACCGATGGTCACGTCTTCACCGGGCTTGTAGCCAGCGAGTTCGATAGCCTTGATGATTACTTGGAGAGCGTCCTCGGTGCCGTCGAGGTTGGGAGCGAAGCCGCCTTCGTCGCCTACAGCGGTGCTCAGGCCGCGGTCGTGCAGCACTTTCTTGAGGTTGTGGAATACCTCGGTACCCATGCGGATGCCTTCGCGGAAGGTGGTGGCGCCGATGGGGCGAATCATGAATTCCTGGAAGCAGATGGGAGCGTCAGAGTGAGCGCCGCCATTGATGATGTTCATCATAGGCACGGGCAGCACGTAGGTGTTGCAGCCGCCGATGTACTTGTAGAGGGGGAGGTCGAGATAGTCGGCAGCAGCCTTAGCCACAGCGAGAGATACGCCGAGGATAGCGTTGGCGCCGAGATTCGACTTGGTGGGGGTGCCATCGAGAGCAAGCATGGTCTCGTCGATGCGGATCTGGTCAAGAGCGCTCATGCCGATCAGAGCGGGAGCGATCTTCTCGTTGACATTGGCAACGGCTTTCTGTACGCCCTTGCCCATGTAGCGGCTCTTGTCGCCGTCGCGGAGCTCGAGAGCTTCGTTTTCGCCAGTAGATGCGCCTGAGGGCACAGATGCGCGGCCGCGTGCGCCGCTTTCGAGGATTACGTCTACTTCTACGGTGGGGTTGCCGCGCGAGTCGAGCACCTCACGACCAATAATCTTTTCTATCTTCATAGTCGTTGTTGAGATATTTGGGTTGATAGATACGTTCTATAGTTTTTCCAGCAGCAAAGGTAGCATTTTTTTCTGATATATCGACCCTTTTAAGCAAATTTTTTAATCATCCCCTCACCTTTCTCTTTTTTTGCCCCTCCCCTACCCAAATTTTTGTGCCCAAATCTGACCAAAAACAGCTCTTCCTCACCCAGTTTAGGTCAGATTTCGGCTCAAAAATTTGGAAACCACTAATTAATTGCTTACCTTTGCCAGTGGATTTAATACCGGTTGATTATGAAACAAAAGCTGATAGCGCGTGACAAAGAATGTGAGACCCTCAGAACGGTGATGCAATCTGACAGGTCTGAGTTTGTCATTGTCTGTGGCCGCCGGCGCATAGGCAAAACTTTTTTGATTGACTATTTTTTTGACCAGACCTACGACTTCACCTTTGTAGGCTCACACCGGGCAAAGACTGCTACGCAGCTCCGCAACTTTGCCCGGGCATTGATGAAACATTCTGGCACCAAGCCTAAGCCATTCGCTGACTGGTATGATGCCTTTGATGCCCTTGAGGATTATCTTGAGACACTCCCTACCGACCGGAAAAAGGTGATATTCATAGATGAAATGCCGTGGATTGATACCACGCGATCTGACTTTGTTGAGGCTCTTGAGAATTTCTGGAATTCCTGGGGCAATAGGCGTGAAGACATTGTATTCATTGCCTCTGGTTCTGCTACCTCATGGATGGCCGATAATCTTATAGAAAACCAAGGCGGCTTACATAATCGCATTACCCAACGCCTGTATCTCAAGCCTTTTACCTTAAAGGAAACCGAGGCATACTTGAAGACCAAAGGATTCTTTTGGACACGCTTTGATATTTTGCGGTCTTATATGCTGACAGGAGGCATACCTTATTACTTGACTCTCTTTGACCGCAAACAGAGTCTGGCTCAAAACATCGACCGTCTATGTTTCCAGGATGGCGGAGCACTACGCGTTGAGTTTGATGAACTCTATCCAGCCCTGTTTGGCAATGTCCAGAATTATCTTAAGGTGGTAGATTTGTTGTACAAACACAAATCAGGATTGACACGCAGTGACATTTCTAAAGGAGTAAAATTCAACGGAAAAATCCTAACCCGAGTATTAAAGAACCTGGTACAGTGCAATTTCATTGACAAAAGCTCTATTTTTGGCAAGGAACGTACCCAGGTGTATCGATTGGTGGATCATTATACTTTGTTTTATTACAAGTTCATCGCCAATCATAACGATAAAGATTCTGAATGGTGGAGCCACAATATTGATGACGATAGCGTACGCTCATGGCAAGGACGCACCTTCGAACTCATCTGCCTACAGCATCATCTCCAAATCAAGCGCGCTCTTGGGATTTCTGGAATCCCAACCTCAGTGTATACCTGGCAAGGACGCGAAGACAAGGCAAAAGAACTTCCTGGTGGGCAAATCGATATGTTGATACAGCGCTCTGATGGCGTTATCCATATTTGTGAGATGAAATTCTCTAAGAAGAAATTCATTATCACTCAGGATTACGAAGAGAAGTTACGCGACCGCATGGCAGCACTCGAGCGTCACATCGGCAAGGAATTAGCCTTAGTTCACACCTTTGTCACAGCTTGCGGCCTTGCCTCAAACGTCCACTCCTCCCTCGTTCACTCTGAGGTCACTATCGATTCCCTCTTTGATTCGTAGTAACATTAATTTAAATTTGTTATGAAACAAATAGAAAAGCCATCTAATTGGCTGATTGGCATATTGTTAATTCCAGCGATTCTCGTATTCTTCTACATCATACTAATTGGGAGCTCTCCTATTTGGGCCATTGCTACAATATGTATCTCTGTTTCCTTATACTTAGCTACCCTAACTTTCTTCTGTATACGTCAAAGATGTTATAGACAATTAATCGTTAATTATATTGTAATTGTCTTATGGGTTCTCATCTACCTTATTCAATTCAAATTCATTTAATTGAGAGGGGCCCTCGATTTCTATTGAATAGATGGTACAAAAAGGTTAAGGGAAGAGGAGGATTTTTCGGTAGGGGATTTAAACCAGTTGTTTGTCTTTGGGTCATATAATTGTGTCGACCCTCGGCGGGGAGGCATAGACAAATACCTCATGTAACAAATAATCTTTTTGCCGATATGATGCGATACCTGCTGACATTATTCTCTTTTTTAACCATACACCTGTGCATGAACGCTGACGCTCTACCCAAGGCGCCTGACTTTGCCTACCCGCAGACGGTAGCCAAAGAGGCTAAATCTGACCTCAAGAAAGCGCAAAAAGACGGCGATGCCCACGCCGCCCTCAACGCCCTAATCCGCCTCTATCTCGCCGAGACAATCGTCGACCCACAAAAGGCTCAAGAGGGCCTCAACACCGTGGCCGAAGCCACCGACCAATTTGCCAATTCCCCGCTGCAAGGCATTTTCTATGCCTTGCAAGCCAAAATCTGCTATGGCATCTATGCCAATAACAGGTGGACTTATGAGCGCCGCCAACTGCCCCTCACCCCTCTGCCAGAGGATATGACCGAGTGGAGCGGCGACCAATTCAAGGCCCGCATCAATGAGCTGTGCCAGAAATCATGCGATAGCCCATCGGCCCTGGCCAATCTCCCCACTAAAGAATACCCCGACATTGTCACGGCCGACAGCCTTACCCTCACCTACTACCCTACTCTTTTGGATTTCGCTTGCGCCAATGCCGCTGTACTATGCGCCCAAACCGGCCAAGAATCAAAGCCATTCCTCAACATAGGCCTTGCCAATGCCGCTCCGGCATCGCCTTCAGCGATTCTCTGGGTCTACACCCTGTGCCAATCATCTGCCAATCCCCGAGCCGAACTGCTCAAAGCCTACCAAGCCTACAAAAATTCAGAATATTCCAGTCTGCTCCTACTGGGCATCTATCAAACCAACAATGACGACTTTTCGCTCTACTATTCCTCAGTCTTTGACGATGAGGAAGAAGTGACCGATGACCATAGCCAAGAAAACAGAAAGCAGACCTACGATTTGATTGAGGATTTCATTGCTCGCTATCCTGAGGCACCGCTGCGCGACAATCTGCTGAATGCAAAAGCCGAAATATCACGCACCTCAATCAGCATATCCTATCCATCGCTCGTTGCTCCCGGTAAGCCCCTGCAGGTAAAGGTGACCAACGCCAATGCCCAGCATATCATTCTTGACGTGTATGCTGTGAGCGACAAACTGGCAAAGACGAAGAATTATTTCTCAGTCAAAACCTTCAACAAGCAGAAACCAGTCAAGAGCTTCACCCTCAACGACTCAACAGCCATACCATTTAAGAACCGCTCAACCTTTACCATTGGCCTCGAGACCCCGGGCTATTACGCCATAGTGCCTCGCAGCGCAAACGAGACATCGGCAAGCGATGAATACGTAAGCTTGACGCGCTGCATACCCATCCTGCCCATCACCGTCTCAAGTCATGAGCAATCGATGGCCATTGTGGCCGATGCTACCTCCGGCCTCCCAGCCCAGGGAGCTGTGGTATCGGTGGTAAGCGATAAAGGCACTGCCAAAGCCGGTACGGTCGATGCTCAAGGCATAGCTAATCTGACAAAATCGCTTAATGACCAAGCCAAAAACCAATGGATCACGGTCAATTATCAAGGCAAAGATTATGAATTCGATAATGTATCAAGCGATTTGATCAAAAACAACGCTGAGACCGAAAATCTCCAGGCCCAAGTGCTCACTGACCGCGCGCTATACCATCCTGGCGAAACCCTCAATGTGCTGGCCATTATCTCTCGCACACATCGCGATGCCAACGGACTGGAGACCTGTACGATAGCCAACGATGTGCCCATCAAACTCACCCTCAAAGATGCCAACTACCAGGATGCTGGCGAAATCTCGGGTACTACTGACGCCTTTGGCCGCATCTCTGGCCAATTCACCTTGCCCTCCGAAGGCCTGACCGGACAATTCCGCATTCTCGCCAAGGGCGCCCGAGGCAATATCGGCAGCGCCTCGGTGACTGTTAGCGACTACAAATTGCCTGATTTCCGTCTTGATGACATCGCAGTGCAACGCGATACCCCCACCAAGGGGGCCGTCACCATCACTGGCCAAGCCATGACTTATGCCAAGACCCCAGTGGCCAGCGCAAATGTCAATGCGATAATTAGCACTGCCACATGGTGGCGCTGGTTCTCACCCCAAGAGGAATTTTATGCCACCGATGTGACCACAGATGCGCAAGGTCGCTTTACCATCGAGTTGGCCGACAGCGTATTTGCCGACCAAGACGAGAAATTTTTCATAGCCAAACTGCTATGCACCTCACTCACTGGCACCACAGCCAATGGCGCAGCCTTATTCTCCTTGGGCAAGCCTTATCAGATTGACATCTCTCTCGACAACCAGACCATCGACATCTCCAAGCCGCTGGCCCTCGATGCCAAAGCTTATGACCCCAATGGAGAGGTTGTGGATATTCCCCTGAAATGGGCCCTTACCAACGGCACAGACACTGTCAGCGAGGGAAACTTGAACGGAGCCATCGACTTGACAAAAGTTACCCCTGGATACTATACCCTAAGCGTAGCGCCTGTTGATGCCCAACTGGCCGACGCAGCCAAGACCGATGTGACCCTCTACAATCCCAAATCAAAGCAAGTGCCTGACCGCAGCCCGATATTCGTGCCAGAGAATAGTTTCACCCTCCCTTATGGCGAGGTGGCCACCCAGGTGTCAGCGCTCTATGGCACACCCGGCACAGTCACCGCAGTGTACTATGCTCTCTCTGATCTGGCCCAACTGCGCCTGTGCAAGATGGAGCGTGTAGAAATGGGTTACCATACCCTCAAGATTGACATCCCGGCGGACTTCCCCGGCGGACTGCTCACCCTGATGGCTGTAAAGGACTGCCAAGTCCACACTTGCACCGTCAACCTGACGCGCGCTGCTAAGTCTGCCCTTAAGATACAAGCCGAGAGTTTCAGAGATCGACTGGTGCCGCAAAGCGAAGAGACCTGGAAGGTCACCATTACCGATGCCGATGGCCACCCCGTCGAGGCTGCTCTTGCCCTGGATATGTACAATCAGGCCCTCGATGCGCTTGAGTACCACTCATTCGGCGTGAGATTCCCTTCGATGAGGCCAAGTTCGAGAGTTAGATTCTCCAACCCCGGCTACCTGAATTACAGCGTCAGCTTTAATGCCAACATAACCCGGCTCAAATATGAAGAACTCGAAGCCCCAGAATTTAATTTCTATGGCTTAAATCCAAGCTATGACCGCAGCAATATGCGATTCTATAAATCTTCGAGAGTAAGAAGCAGTAACGCCTACGCCGACATGGCTGTAGAAGATGATGCAATGCCTATGATGGTAGGCAGCGCTAAGTCAGAATCAATCGAAGAGGAAGCGACTGTAACTGCCGATAATGCCCTGACAGAAGACAAGGGCATTGAGCCCCAACTCCCTGCCGCCGATGATCAATTTGACTATCGCGATGCCGAAGTGCCATTGGCTATCTGGGCACCAATGCTTACCACTGACAGCGAGGGCAATGTAAACTACACTTTTACAGTGCCAAATGCTAATACCACTTGGCGCCTCGCCGCTACCGCTTGGACTCAGAGCCTGGAGGTTGGTAATTTGGTGCGCGACCTGGTAGCCTCAAAGCCGGTGATGGTGATGCCAAATACCCCGCGCTTCCTGCGCGAGGGCGACAAGTGCGTGCTTACGGCCTCGATAATCAATAATACAGATTCGGTAAGCGCCATCTCAGGCACCATCGAGGTATTCAACCCGGCTACCTCTGAGGTGATTGCCTCTTACCCCTTCAGCTTTGACATTGAGGCAAACAGCAGCCAAGTGGCCACTGCCGAGGTGTCAGTGGCAGTAGGCACAGCCTCGCTCGGACTGCGCTGCCGCGCCACCAATGGGCAGTTCTCTGACGGCGAGCAGTCGGTAATCCCCGTCCTAAGCAGCCAAGCGGCTTTGATTGAGACTTATCCTTTCTATCTCAATCCTGGCGACACGGTCTATACTACCACCCTGCCATCGGCAAAGGATGCTCGCATATCGCTCACATTCTGTGAGAATCCAGCTTGGACCATTGTTAGCGCACTGCCTGGTCTGCGTTCGCTCGACCAGAGCGACGCCAACTCGGCAGTTGCCGCAATATTCTCAGCCGCTGTGGCTCGGGGCATTCTCAATGACAACCCTGCCATGGCTGATGCCTTGAAGCATTGGGCCAAGGATCCCTCAGATTCTACCCTGGTGTCGATGCTTGAGAAGAATGGGGATCTGAAGCAAGCCATGCTCAATTGCACACCTTGGGTGCAAGCGGCCCAGAGTGACACCGAGCGCATGGCCGCCCTCTCACTGATTTTCGACCAGAAAGAAACCGACCAGGCCATCGCCCAAGCCACCGAGACGCTCAAGAAGCCCCAACGCGCCGATGGCGGCTGGGCTTGGTGCGACTGGATTGACCAATCCTCATACTGGGTGACCATGAATGTGCTCGACATTTTTGCCAACCTCAAAACCACTGGCTGGATGCCAACCGACAGGACTATCATCGAAATGATCGCCAATGCTCTTGATTGGATTGATGATCAAATAGGAGAAACGACCAAATATGGAGGCACTGATTTGCTCTACACATTGGTGCGACCCAGATTTACCGAGCAGCCCATCAGCAAGAATGGCCAAACAGTGATCAAGGCCACACTCAAAGAGATTAACAAGAACTGGAAGAAATACACCGACCCAGCCTACAAGGCTATGGCTGCCGAGGCTCTCTATCTCAATGGCGAGCAGAAGAAAGCTCACGAATTGATGGCATCAATCAGCGAATTCGGTGTCTGGACCAAGGATCAAGGCTTGCGCTTCCCGTCGGTCAACGCCCTATATAACTATGGCATCTTGCTCGAGGCTTACGCTATGATTGAGCCAGATAGCAAGGAGGTGGATGGACTGCGCCAGCAGTTGATCGTGCGCAAGCAGGGCAGCGACTGGGGCCAAGCAGTTGTCACCACTCAGGTGGTGGCCTCAATCCTCTCGTCGGGCAGTTGCTGGACAGTGCCAGCCGAGGGAGCCACAGTGCGTGCTGGCTCAACCGTGATAGAACCCGATAGCCCAATCGCTCATGCCACTGGATGTCTGCGCGCCAATCTGTCGGCTCACGGCGGCGAGGAATTGCAAATCTCTACCCCGGGCGTAGGCCCAGCCTACGGCGCGGTGTATGCCCAATTCAAACAGTTGATGGATGAGGTGAAATCCTCGAGCTGCGACGACCTCTCAATCGAGAAACAAATCACCGTGCGCCGAGGCACTGAGTGGGAGTATCCGACTGCGCCCCTGGCAGTTGGCGACCGCGTAAAGGTGGTGCTGACTATCCACTGCAAGCGCAATCTCGACTATGTGACCATTATCGATGAGCGTCCAGCCGGATTCGAGCCAGCCGACCAACTCCCCGGCTGGATGTGGAGCGAGGGCGTAGGTTTCTATCGCGAGAATCGCGATGCCTTCACCGGCATCTATGTCGAGCGCATGCGTCCCGGCACCTACCAGCTCACCTACGAGCTCAATGTCTCTCTCGCCGGCCAATTCCTCTCCGGCGTAGCCACCATCCAGAGCCAATACTCCCCCGAACTCTCAGCCCACTCCTCCGGCTCCCTCCTCCAAGTAAAATAAAACCCAGCCCCCACAGCTTAACCCAGATTTCCGCAGATTCCTTTTGGGCGTTTCCCAAAAGGAATCTGCGGAAATCTCACATAAAGGGACAATAATTTATTTCTCTTTATTTGTGGTTTTGAGGATAAATCGTTAAATTTGCGGAAAGATTGTTCTAAAGTTGAGGCCATGATACGGAAAAAAGTCAATTATCCGATAGGTGTGCAGTCCTTCGAAAAAATCAGGACTGAAGGACTGTTGTATGTAGATAAGACCGGACTCATAGCCCAGCTCATCAGTGAATTGCATTATGTCTTTCTATCTCGACCTCGCCGATTCGGTAAGAGCCTGCTCTTATCCACTATCGAGGCCTATTTCCAAGGCAAGAAAGAACTTTTCGAGGGGTTGGAAATCAGCCAATACGAGGACAAATGGGAGGCCTATCCCGTGTTGCATTTTGACCTTAGCGGTGACGAGGCCAGCAGCCCAGAAAAACTTGAGCAATACTTGCTTAAGAAAATTAGTGAATACGAGCATCAATATGGAGTGTCCATAGGTAATGATGTCACCAGCGCAGGCGGTCGTTTTGGTTGGCTGATTGAATATGTAAGCCGCGCCACAGGCAAGGGGTGCGTGATTCTCGTTGACGAATACGACAAAGGCATCCAAGAAACCATTGAAAACAAAGCGGCTTTGGAGCGTAACCAGCAGTTGCTGCGCCCGTTCTTTTCCCAACTCAAGACTCAGGATAAGTATATCCAATTTGCCATGGTCACTGGGGTAGCGCGCTTCAAGCACTATACTCTTTTCTCTGGGGCTAACAATCTGGCCGATATTTCTTTCTTTGAGGACTATGCCACAATCTGCGGCATCACCCTTGAAGAAATGCAACGCTATTTCAAACCAGGCATCGAGGAATTAGCCGCAAAGCATCACAAAACTGTAGAGGAAATCACCGAGGTCTTACTGCAGAAATATGACGGCTACAGATTCACCGAGGCCAATGAGCATGTGTTCAATCCGTATAGCCTCTTGAATGTCTTCCAATTCAAAGACCTCTCAGGCCATTGGCTCAGGTCAGGGACATCAAAGGTGTTCGTTGACTTTCTAAAGCGAGCCAATTATGACCTCTCACAAATCCATGGCATTTGGGCCACAAAGGATCAGCTCAGCAGCCTATTTGATGACAATGACCCTGTGCCTCTGCTATTCCAAACTGGTTACCTTACAGTTGCTGATTATAACTTGGAGCTTGGGGAATACCTGTTGAAAATACCCAACGGAGAGGTGCGTGGTGCTCTCTTCCAGGATTTGGCTCCGATGTTTCTGGGCCTATCACCAACTGTAGGCGCTCAGAAGGCGCGCATGCTGCGCAGTTGTCTCATTAAATGCGATCTTGAAGGCTTTGTCAGGATACTCGATTCTCTAATTGCAAATGTGCCTTATCCCATATTTGACAAGGAAAGCAAGGAGAAAGCTTACCATCTGATTGTATACTGCTTATGCCTTGCTGTGGGCATTGATAATCGTTGCGAAGAGCCTTTGGCGGATGGTCGGCCTGATTTGGTGGCCTTCACCCCTAAAAATATCTACATCATCGAGTTTAAGCTTGACCATTCGGCCGAATCGGCCCTTAAGCAAATCGATGATAACGGCTACGCTCGCCCCTATCTCTCAGATGGGCGCCCCATCTATCGCATAGGCGCTTCCTTCTCATCTGAAAAGCGCAACATCCAGCGTTGGCTCGTTCAACTTCCATCCGGCGAAATAATCGAAATCCTTCCGCCCAAGCCACCAAAGGAGACAATCAATGAAGGTAATTTCAGTGCGTAGCCCTGAAATTATCCTAGAGATACTAAAAAGACACGGATTACACGGATTGGCCATCCGGATGGCTAATCTGTGTAATCTGTGCAATCCGTGTTTTTTTACCCTCTCTAAATCTTTGCTCCGTAGTTTTACCCCCGGGGATGAGAAAAAAATCTATGTTTAATGGGTTTATTGATTGCTTTGTAGGGCGAGGACGGGATTTGAGTTGACGGCTCCGCGAGTGCGGGCCCAGACAGCGAGATAACCAATCAGCATGGCCAAGGCGCCGGCAAAGGCGTAAATCCACCAGTCGAGATTGATGCGGTAACTGTATTCTGCCAACCATCCGTGCATCAGCCAGTAGATAATCGGCAAAGCTATCGCAAAGGCCACAACGATGTAGACCAGAAATTCCCTGACAATACCGCGCATAACCGCGCTCGGGGTGCTGCCCAGCACCTTGCGCACAGCGATGTCGCGGCGTCGCTGCTCAACATAGTAGAAACCGATGGCCGACAACCCCAGCATCGAGATGATAATGGCCAAGATGCCAAAGATAGCGATTATCTTGCTGAGCTGCGAGAGCGCACGGAAATCATCGGTAATCCATTGGTCAACATACCGAGCATCGAACGAATCCATACCCGTCACTTCGCGATAGACATTCTGGATAGCCTGATATGCTTCTTTTTCATCTCCAGTCACCTTGACCGTGATGCTCCAAGGCCAACGGAGGGTATTGACGATGTTGACCATCACCGGGTGCTGCTCCTGTAGAATATTGCCAATATGGAAGGTCGACACCTTGCCTCGGATGGGCATCTTCTGGGTGTATAATTCAAAATCGGGGGTATCCTCGGTGATGCCGAGTTCGCGGAAGGCTTGATCGTTGAGGAAGACCCCTTGCGCATCAGCCACTTGGTTGTCTCTCTCGATTTCTATTCCCCATATAGGCAGCCAGTTCTGGTCGCCAATGAAGGATTGGAAACTAACGGTGCGATCATCTTTGGTCATCGTATAGTTATTGCCTCGATCCATCGGAGTACCACAACCAAGGCTCACCTTCTCAACGCATGGTAGGGCCTTGATTTGCTCAACAAAAGGCCCGGCCTCGTCCATATTCTTGTCGATTACCAGCCTATGGTCGGTCTCATATCCCAAAGGCGCAGTCACGAGATGGCGCACTTGCAGGTAGATGGTGACTGCGCTGGCTATCATTACGATGGTCACCACATTTTGCACCACGATGAAAATCTTGCCAAGCACCATCTTGCTCACTCGGCGGAATGTGCCTCGCACCACATCAATCGGTTTGCTCGCCGATAGGATGATGGCTGGGAAAAGTCCCGACAAGACCACCAGCACCAACAAGATGCCCGCGATGATAGCGATAGTAGCTATGTTTATAGCCTCGCCAAGCCAGATATCACTGCCTATCAAGGTAGAGAAAGCCGGGCAGAATATAAAGGCCAGTCCAAGACCGATGCCAAACGACACCAAACAGAATATTGCGCTCTCGCCCATGAGCCTTAGGCCGATTTTTAAACGCGAATCGCCCAGCAAGCGCCTCGTAGCCATCTCTTTGGCGCGGAAGCTCGACAATGCCACGGTGAGGTTGACATAATTCATCAACGCAAACAGCAATATGGCCAAGCCGATAAGAGTAAGGATTCTTAGCATCACTGGGTTGCCCTGTATGCGGTTGCCATCAGAGCTGCCGGAGTTGACGGTAGACAGATAGAGGTCTCTGAATGGGACTAACCCAAGATGATATTCACGGCCCTTGAGGTTGAGCAACCAGTAGGATTCCTTTAGGCATTCTTCATAAGCGGCAGCTCGTTCGACTGGGTCGATTCCTTTGGGAAGCAAAAGATAGATATCCGAACCCGTGGCGTTGCTCATGTGGGTGTCGTATTGGCTGGTGTTGCCAAAACGCATCAGTTCAAATCTCACCAACGCGTCTATCGGCTTACGGTCGGCGCCAATGAGAGCGGTGTTGCGCATAGGCTCGATTATGCCCGTCACAGTGAGGGTCACCGAATCGCGATTATAGATAATCTGCCTACCCATTGGGTCGGCATCGCCGAACAGCCGACGCCCATAGGCCTCGGTGATTACCACCGAGTTAGGGTCGTCAAACACCGTAGCCCTATCGCCTCGCTCAAGCTTAAAGTCGAAAATGTCAAAGAAATCCGGATCTACATAGTAATAGTTGGTCTCAACTTTTTCGCCATTGAACTCAAATTTGCCACGGTTGACCGACATGGCCGTAGCCTTCTCAACCTCTGGAAAACGCTCCTTTAGCTTTTCAATCATTCGCCAATGGCCCCCGGTATAGGTCTCGCCCTCGCCGCTGATTGAAATCACATAGGTGCGGTCGGCCTTGCTATGCTGACTGTCGATATGATGCTCCTGCCAGGCGTAGGCGCCGATGAGCACGATAAACATCATGCTCAACGCCAGTCCCGCCAGGTTGATAAGCGCGTAGGCCAAATTGCGCTTAAGGAAAACGAAATAGGATTTCATAGGCTTTAGGATTGATTAGAGGTTCTCCTCGACATTGTCGACAATCTTGCCATCGAGCAGATTGATGATGCGATGGGTGTAAGCGGCATCTCGCTTGCTGTGGGTCACCATGATTACGGTGGTGCCCTCTTGGTTTAGTTCCGTGAGCAAGTTCATCACCTCTTCGCCATTCTTTGAATCCAAGTTGCCGGTGGGCTCGTCGGCGAGTATCAATTTGGGCTTTGACACCACGGCGCGAGCGATGGCGGCGCGTTGCTGTTGGCCGCCGGACAACTGCTGCGGGAAGTGCTTGGCTCTGTGGCTGATACCCATGCGCTTGAGGGCATCCTTAACCATCTGCTTGCGCTCGCTGGCCTTGATGCCGAGGTAGTGAAGTGGCAGCTCTACATTCTCCTCGATGTTTAGCTCATCGATGAGGTTGAAGTTCTGGAAAACGAATCCGATCTTGCCTTTGCGGAGCGAGGTGCGATCCTTCTCGCGCAGACGGCTCACCTCGCGGTCGTCGATGTAGTATTTGCCATCGGTGGGATTGTCGAGCAGCCCGAGTATGTTGAGCAGGGTTGACTTGCCGCAGCCCGAAGGGCCCATAACTGCGATGAATTCACCATCATTCACCGTGAATGACACGTCGCGCAGAGCGAGGGTCTCAACATCCTCGGTGCGAAATGTCTTGTGTAGATTTTCAATCTTTATCATATCTTTGGTCTTTAGTTTTTGGTGTTTGGTTTTTGGAAACAAAAGAATTATTTTTCATTCTTCATTTTTCATTTTTCACTATCCATTTTCCTTTCAAATCCCGTGCCAATCCACCAACTCACAATAAATCAGCGGCTTGCCTGATTCGCTCTGGCAAGCCGCTGTAAAAAATTTTTACACTCGTGTATATATTTTTGACAATTCCGGGTGCTATGCTCCCTGATTGTCGGTGTGGTAGCGCACCAGACCCTCGAGGGGCGAAGGCACAACCTGGCTGATTGTGGCTCCAAACTCGGCAGCCACCTCCTTGAGCACGTCCTGATAGTCGCACGCCACGCTGCCAACCATGGCTATCGGGTATTCGCGATAATCATAAGCCAAGATATTACGCTTGAAGAAGCTCTCAAAACCCGTCTTGACCAAGTTGTAGCAATACGGCACGTTGAGATTCTCATGTAGAAAAGTTGAGAACATCGATAGCGTGGTGGTGACATGGGGATGGGTGTAAACCATGTCGAGTATCTGGTCAAGATTGATCTTAAAACGCGAATAGAATTGGCGCGTGACCTCGGTGGGCGCCAACTCCTTGATGATGTCAGCCACGAGCATGCGGCCCAGATGAGCGCCTGAGCCCTCATCGCCGAGCAGGAAACCGCCCGGACGCACATTGTGCATGATGCGTTCGCCGTTGTAGAAACACGAGTTTGTGCCTACCGACATGATGCACGCCAGTCCCGGCTGACGCAGCAATAGGCCGCGCGCAGCTCCCAGCAGGTCGCTGTTGATGGTGGCAGGGGTGCGGAATTGAGCTACGATTGAGGATTCAACAGTTTTGATTTTTTCGATATTTGCGCAGCCCGACCCGTAGAAAAAGACATGGTCGAGCTTGGCCCGAAAGAAATGATCGGGCAATTCCAGACGAATAATATGTGACATCTCCCGGCGTGACTGGAAATATGGATTAAGGCCCGAAGTATCGGCCTTATCCACTATCTGGCCATTATCTGCCAATGCCCAAGAGGTGCGGGAGGTACTGCTGTCAGCGATTAAATACATAGGCGGTGACCAATGGAGAGTGATGATAGGTGATTTATACCGCAAATTTACGGCTTAATTCCCTTATTTCACCGTCTTTTAGTCTAAAACTTTTTAATAATTATTAATAAAAGTAACCGCCGGATTTTCTCTGGCGGTTACTTTTATATCTTTATGTGTATTATTGGGTTAGCCCCCGAATATCTTGAGGAATCCAGTGGCCACCCACACGTAGATCAATAGGCCCACGATATCGTTGCTTATCTGGATAAACGGGCCAGTGGCAAGGGCCGGATTGATATGGAGCTTTTCGAGTGTCAGCGGCACTACCGAACCCAGTATCGTGGCGAACATCACCACCACGAATAGGCTCACTGCCACCGACAGGGTCACGGCCATATTGCCAGGAAGGAATATCAAGTTGTAGCCAAACATCACCAAACTGATGATTGTGGCGTTGAGCAGCCCTACGAGCACCTCCTTGCCTATTTGATGGGCGAACTCCTTGAGTTCGAGCGTGCCGTTGGCCAACGATTGCACCACGATAGCCGAAGCTTGCACGCCCACATTGCCACCGGTGCCGCCGATGATGGGGATGAAGAGAGCCAGGGCGGTCACAGCATGTAGCTGATTCTCAAATCCGCCAAGGATTATCGATGCCAAGATACCAGAGCAGATGCCAATCAGCAGCCATGGGATGCGGGCCTTGGTCTGAGCAAATACTGAGTCGTCTGTGTCGACGTCGCTCGAAATACCGGATGCCAACTGGAAGTCGCGTTCGCTAGCCTCGCGCACCTTGTCCATCACGTCGTCGACGGTGATGCGGCCGAGCAATCGTCCGATTGAATCGACCACAGGCATGGCCACCAGGTCGTATTTCTCGAAATCGAGGGCAACCTCATCGATCGGAGTGTCGGCCTTGACGCTCACGGGGTCGCTCTCCATCACATGCTTGATTTTCGACACCGAGGGGTGAGTGATCAGCTCTTTGAGCGGCAGCACCCCCTTGAGCTTGTCATCGTTGTCAACGACATAGACATTGTATATTTCGTCCATATCCTCGGCCTGGAGGCGCATCTGCTTGATGCACTCGGGCATCGACCAGTTCTCGTTGACCACGATCATCTCGGTGCCCATCAAGCCGCCAGCGGTGTCTTCGTCATACTTGAGCAGGTCGATGATATCGCCAGCCTGCTCCACATCGTCGATGTGGGAGAGGATTTCATCGCGTTCGTCTTCGTCGAGTTGCTGTATCAGGTCGACGGCATCGTCGGTGTCGAGGTGGTCGATCTGCTTGGCAATTTCGGCAGCCGGCATGTGCTCGATCAGCTTGAGGCGGTCGTCCTCGTCGAGCTCCATCAGCACATCGGCGGCAGTCTCCTCGTCGAGCAGTTTGTACAGGTACTCGGCCTCGTCAAGGTCCAGGTCTTTGTACAGCTCGGCAATGTCGGCGGGGTGGAGCTCGGCGAGCTCTTTGCGCGCCGTGGCCTCATCGTTCTGACTGATTATGTCTTTGATATGGTCGAGGTATTCTTCTGAGTATTCCTTCATTGCCGCAAGCTGTAGATTAGATTAGTCAACTCATAAAATTGCTCTTGCGAGAGCTGTTCGGGGCGCAGGGCCCACAGCGGAGAGTCTGGCAGGGCGATGCCGGGAGGGAGCAGCGAGCGCACTGAGTTGCGCAATGTCTTGCGCCTTTGGCCAAAGGTGGTCTTGACCACTGTCTTGAACAGGCGCTCGTCGCACGGCAGCTCGGTGACGCCATTGCGAGTGCAACGTATCACCCCGGATTTTACCTTGGGCGGGGGATTGAAGACACCCTCGCTGACCGTAAACAGATACTCGACATCGTACCAGGCCTGGAGCAGCACGCTCAGGATGCCCCTGGCTTTGGTGCCCTCTTTGGCAGCCAGGCGCTCGGCCACCTCGCGCTGCAGCATGCCTGAGCAGCATGGCACTTGGTCTTTGTAATCGAGCAGCTTGAAGAATATCTGCGACGAGATGTTGTAGGGGTAATTGCCTATGATGCAAAACTTCTGGTCGCCAAAGATTTTGCGCAGGTCCATCTCAAGGAAGTCGCCCTCGATGATTCGCTCTTCGGGCAGACGCGGAGGCATGTTGCGACGCAGATAGTCGATGCTCTCGGTATCGATTTCGACTACGTACAGGTCGTGCTCTTTCTCTAAGAGCCAATTGGTGAGTACGCCCATTCCGGGGCCTATTTCAAGCACGGGGAGGCCTGCGTAGGCATCCAATGTCGAGGCTATGCGTTCGGCCACTCGCTGGTCGGTAAGGAAATGCTGGCCAAGGGCCTTTTTGGGACGTACTTCTGCCATAGTAAGGATAGTTGAAATTTATGCGCAAAGTTACGCATTTTCTGCCACAGATTCCCCTATCTGTAACAAAAAAAATCCACCACGGGCTCTCAGAAAACCACGGATTACACGGATTACACGGAAGCCATCCAGATAAGTAAGGGCTCAAATTAAAGTTAAGTTATGGAGCCGGAACCACAGATTTACACAGATTTACACAGATTCAGCCATAGGAAAAGCCATATTTCATAGAGGCTCAGACGCGCTGACAGATTCCCACAGACGCCATCCGGATGGTCTGTGACATCTGTCAGCACCTCTGGTGCTCTATGAAATATAAATGTGGCCATCTAAGGAATCTGTGTAAATCTGTGTAAATCTGTGGTTAAATTCCATTACACAATTTTACTTTAAAATTGTGTTTTACTTACTTAATTGAATCCATGTGCAAAGTTAGTAAATTTCCATTTCTTTTTTGTAACTTTGCACGCAGATTCATCAAAAAAAACGTTTCACACTTATGTTTCAGAACACCTTTGAATACAAGCCCTACGAGCGCGACGGCAAGACCTTCCACTTGCTCACTGCCCTTGAGCACCCCTGGCTCAATGTCCAAATAATACCCTTTCCGGAATCAGAGCACGACGAAGCAATCGCCAAGATCCAGGAGCAACCCACCATCGGCTGGGTCATCGAGCACCCCACGCGCCGCGACTTCGCCGTGATCCACGCCGGCGGCTCGGGCAAGCTCCACTTCACCCAAGCCAATGTCGAGGAACTCCTCGCCGACATGAAGCAATGCCTCCACAACGCCGCCCTCTGGTGGGCCGACCACAACCCCCAGTAAAATTCCCTATTCCCAGCACAAGGAACTGGACGAAATCTCATGCAAGCAAATCCTCCTCACCGCCCTGAAGGAGCACGGCTCCCTCACCCGCGAAGAAATCGATCAACTCCTCTGGAACGCCCTATCAGACCTGCTAAAGGATAATCAAAAGAAACGTAAGATTCTATATTTACTAAGTAAATGGCAAGATAGTGGTCTTATTGTGAATATCAGACAGGGTGTCTTTTCCTGAAAAAAGTTGACTCATAAAGAAGTCAACAATGAAAGGAA
>JAJBUH010000176.1 GCA_020860445.1 Bacteroidales bacterium
AGAAAAATTTAATTGTTACAAAAATTTTTACTTCAGAATCGCTGAGTAGTTACTAGAATTATTGTTGTATCTTTGCATCGATTTACATAAAAGATGTTTCTGATCATTTTGCACCGCTGGCATGGCCCATTCATCTCTCCCTGCCAGTCTGTTCAGAAAGAATCGAACAATCGAAAGAACTAAAACGCTACAAAACTACTTCTACGCCATTGCGTCACGACATACTTTTAGTCATCATTATCCTGTGGAGCGCCTGCGTAGCGCTGCCCATGGCTGGAGCGGAATCAGAGGGCCACAAGTGGCTCCTCACCGATTCCCTGCCTATGTATGTCAGGCTGGTCGACGATGTTGAGGATTTGCAGCTCTACAAGCTGCCCGATTCGACTTTCAACCGCATTGCCGGTAGCACCATATTCATAGTAAACCGCACCGAACTCAACACCAACGACCCGTGGGTCAGGGAGTTGACCGAGTCAGTCTTGCCCTTTGCCAACGCCTACCAGCTGGCGCTGGTTGGCATCGAGCTGCGAGGTGCAGCCTCGCCCGAGGGCCCGTACTGGAACAATGTGCGCCTCTCTGTTGGCCGCGCCAAGGCCCTGCGCGATTTTGTCACCAGCAAATGCGACTCGGTGGCCCTCGTCGACTGGCTAACAACCACTACGCCTGAGGATTATCCCCGCTTGCTGTGGATGATGGAGCAGCGCAATGACCCCGACACCGAGCTGCTGCGCCAGATCATGGACGAGTGCGGCCACGACAACGATGCCGCCATCAAGAGCCGCCTGCAAAAGGTCAATGGCGGCGCGACATGGCGCCGACTGCTGCGCGACATCTTCCCCGAGTTGCGCGCCGCCCGCATCGTGCTGCTCATGAAGCGCACCAACCCCAAGGTGCCAACCACCAGCATCTACAACGTCATCCCTGAGCCAGAGCCGCTCGTCATCGACTATACCCAACAGATACCTGAGGCCGTGCTGCCCACGCTGACACGCCCCAGGAAGCACATGCTGTCGGTCAGCTCTAACCTGCTGTACGATGCCTTTTATATGCCCAACTTCGGTTGGGCGCCGATGGTCAATGTCGGCGTGGAGTGGTATCCCAAGCGCGGCAACTGGACTGTGCGCGGCGCATTCATGTGGCCATACTATCACAGGTGGAGCAAGTGCAAATTCTTCCAGATACGCGACTACCACCTCGAGGTGCGCCGCTACTTCAACCCTGGCTGGTGGCACACTGGCTGGTATGCAGCCGCCTACGTCAATGCCACCAAGTATGGCATCGGCTTTGACAAATACAAGGGCTGGAAGGGCGAAGGCATCGGCGGAGCCGTCAAGCTCGGCTACGAGCTGCCGCTCGGCAAGGGCAATTGGCGCCTCGATTTCCATATCGCCGGAGGTGTATGGCATACGCGCTATGACCCGTATGTATTCTTCAACCCCCTGACGGGCGAGGAGGATGGACTGTACTACTACCGCTGGTATGGCCTCAAGGAGGACTTCAAGCGGCGCAACTACAAGCTCACCTGGGTTGGTCCCACCGAGGCTGGCATCACCCTCACCTTTGATGTGCTCTACTATAAGAAACAGAAATAAAACCACAGATTTACACAGATTTCCACAGATTTTTAATGAGGAATAAAGATAACATATTAGAATTTAGTAGCAAGCTACAGATTTCAATCTGTAGACTATTCTTTATGTGCCATCAAAGAATCTGTGGAAATCTGTGTAAATCTGTGGTTCTTTCTCCATCGATTAATAGATATATAGTTATCATTAGTTTAATTTTAATGGGAGGGGTAGTGGGCTGCAGAATTGAGCCGCCCCTCCATCTGGCTGAGCTGACAAATGGGCAGGTGATGATTGGCGAGGTGGTCACCGAGATCGAGATCATCTGGGGCATCGAGCCAGATTGGGAAAACGAGTGGTGGTACGGTTGGGACGCCGATGACATCAGCGCCTACGGCGACCTGTCCTATCCCCAGCCAACCAACTATGAGGCATTCTTTATGTACCTCGGTACCGACCCCGATGCCGATGGTTACCAGTCGATGTCGCGCACCACGCTTTACTCTACGCGCTTCCGCCGCCAGTACAGCATCGGCTACCACGACATGGTAATCTACAGCAACATCGACAGCGATGATGGAACCCAGGTGCTGGTGGTCGACGATGCCGACCCCTATGACATCCACGCCACCACCACGGTGAGC
Organism: Bacteroidales bacterium; assembly: GCA_020860445.1. Classification (GTDB taxonomy): domain Bacteria; phylum Bacteroidota; class Bacteroidia; order Bacteroidales; family Muribaculaceae; genus CAG-873. Next base: position 2,213 of record JAJBUH010000176.1, read on the forward strand.
CGCCTCGGCTATGCCGTGCTTCACCAGGGCTCGATTTACAACTATCCCGAAATATTCTATGCCGGTGAACTCGACGGCTTCTATATATCTCCAAATTTTGAAGATTATGACTATTTTGACGATGAACTGCAGGCATGGGTAAAATATATCTATGCCAACATGTACCCGATGGTGTACATCTACTTAGTGCAGGTAGCGGTCTATAACAACAATGGCCGCATCACCTCGCTGGCCGACAATCCGGTGCTGGCAAATATGTCTGATGGCGTTAAGGTCAATACTGGCCACACCCATGACTCGCCCGGCCATGTCGCATACCCGATGCGCCTCAAAAAGGGGCTCACGGCGCGTGACGGCCGCGATGCCGACATTTTCGGCGGCAAGCTCACCACGTTTGGGCTCTGCGACATGGAGTGCTGGAGTGAAAGCCGCGACAACCCGCAGTATGCCGGCAGCCGCTCAGATCTCAGGAATCATGTCTACCTCGACCTGTCGTTTAGCAACTCGACCGATTCGGTCTATGGCTATGATGTCACCGACCAGGTGCGTCGCCAATCCCATGGCGGCATCATCACCATCGAGATCGACATGGACACCCTCAAGCGCCCCACCAGCTCCTCCTCAGGCGCCGGTTCCGGCTTCGACCCCTACGTTGCCCCCCAAGATTCCATCCAATATGAGTTTGGAATGTAGTGTGGCGGCGCCGCCTCGGCGCAACGCAGTGTGGCAGCGCCGCCTCGGCGCAGTGCATAGTATCCCAGCCCCCTAACCCCCTAAAGGGGGGAGGCTACCGCCTGCTGAGGGAGCCCCATCGCAACCCGTAGCGACATAGTTGGCGGAGGCGCGTGTCTCTGACTGCGCCCATCAGGCGATGCTAATCAAACCGTTACAAATTGTAACCGTTTGAAGCAACTCTGCAGTGGGGGCCCAGAGCCCCCGCGGGCCCATCAGGCGATGCTAATTTCAACCCATTCACCCAATAACAAACAACAAATAAATATTAACAAATAAAACTAACCATGTAACTACTCAGCGATTCTAAGGAAACACAATGATTCCTTACATCCTACATGGT
>JAJBUH010000062.1 GCA_020860445.1 Bacteroidales bacterium
TTAGTGAAACCTTAGAAATTGTATGGAAACCTTGTAAAAGTGCTATTGGAATGAAGAAATGTTAAACACATTTCTGCTAATTACAAAATTATTTTGACAAATTATCAAAATAATTTTCAAAATAATGTCAAAAAGAGAGGTTAAAGGCTTATAAAATAGCAAATTGATAGCATAGAGAGAAATGTTACAATAGTTTAAAAATTGTAAATATTTTGTTGCAAGTGAGGATTTTGTTGCGCCTCTCCGAGGCTATAAGGGGGTCCAGAAGGCTAATCCTATGGTATTAGGAGCTGAGCGGGCTGGCCCTGAGGGGCCTGGGAGGGCTACCAGGAGCCGCCGAGGGCTTTGTAGAGGTTGGCGAGGGCGATGCGGCGGTCGCGCTCGGCATTGATGGCGCTGACTTGGGCGTCGAAATAGCTACGCTGAGCGTCGAGCAGGTCGAGATAGGATATCACGCCGTTGATGTATTGCAGCTGCGCCTTGACCGTGGTGGCGCGAGTGGCATCGCGCAGCAGGGCCATCGATTGGTAGATCTCCTTGCTCTTGTTGAACTGCGTGATGGCATTGCTTACCTCGCGAAATGCCGAAATCACCACATTCTCATAGTCATACACTGCTCGCTCATAAGCCGCCTGTGAGGCGCGATAGCTCGCTTGTTTGCGCCCGAAGTCGAAGACTGGCCCCGACAACGCCCCCTGCAGGAAATGTTGCGGCGATTTGAGCAGGTCGCTCAGGTGCTCGCTCTCCACGCCGCCCTGAGCTGTAAGCGTAAGGGTGGGAAACCGGTTGGTGTAAGCCACTCCCACAGCCGCATTAGCCGAAATCAGTTGCTGCTCGGCAGCGCGTATGTCAGGGCGCCGTTCTAGCAATTGCGACGACAGGCCAACGGCCAGTGTGTCGTTCCACTGCTCGCTGCCCATTGATTTGGCGCGCTCGATGGCCGTGGGATATGAGCCAGTGAGATACGCTATTTCATTTTGCTTAAGTTCGATATTTCGCTCAATCACAGGCACGTGCGTTGCCGTGCGGGCATATTCCACCTGAGCTTGGAGATACGATGTCTCAGAGGTCAAGCCTCCCTCGTAGCGCAGCTTGGCCAGCCTTACGCCCTCGCGCCGAGCCTCGAGCGTATTCTCAACCATCGACAATTCATGGTCTAGGGCCACAAGCTCGAAATAAGCCTTGGCCACATCGCAGATGATGCTCAGCTGTAGGGCATTGCGCGTTTCCTTGGCCGCTAACCAGTCGGCTATGCTTCCCTCGCGCGACCAGCGTTTGTTGCCCCAGATGTCGAGTTCCCATTTGGCGGTGAATTTAATGCCGAGCTCTGGGTCGGGCTTCTTGTTGTCGCCACCGTAATTAAGCACCTCTTTTTGGTCGTAGACGTCGCCCGTAATCTGTGGCAGCAGGTTGGCAGTGGCCAGGCGCTTGCGAGCCGCCATTTCGCGCAGTCGCGCCTCAGATGACAGCAGGCTCTTGTTGTACTCCAAAGCGGTAGAAATCAGGCGCTGAAGCAGGGTGTCTTGGTACACCTGCCACCATTGCATATTGGCCAGAGCCAGAGAGTCGTAATTCTGCTCAAGATATTGCTGAGGCATGTCCAGGTCGGGACGGGTATAGCGATGGCCGAGCTTGCAGCTCGACATTGTTGATGAGAGGATGGCGATGCCAATGATAATCCTTAGCTTGGAGAGATGCACAGTGCGCAGTTTTGCCAACGCCGAGTATATCAGCACGAAGAAGAATGGCACCAACAGCACGCCAAGCGTCACGGCGAAAATCATGCCGAAGAATACGCCCGTGCCTATCGACTGGCGGCTCTCCGACCCGGGCCCCGAGGCGATTACCATAGGCACCATGCCGAGGATAAACGCCAACGACGTCATCACAATTGGTCGGAACCTGAGTCTCGAGGCCTCGATGGCGGCATCCAAGGGGCGCATGCCCTCGTTGACGCTGTCTTTGGCGAACTCAACGATAAGAATGGCATTCTTTGCCGCCATGCCCATCAGCATCACCAAGCCGATTTGGAAATACACGTCATTCTCCCTGCCGCACACCCAAGCGCCGAGATAGGCACCGAGGGCTGCTACTGGCAGCGACAGCAGCACCGACAAGGGCACTGTCCAGCTCTCATACAGCGCGGCGAGGAATAGGAACACGAACAGGAACACCAGAGCCAATACTATAAATGTTTGCCCACCCTGCTTCTTTTCCTGGAACGACAATCCGCTCCACTCCACCGCTATGGTCGAGGGCAACTTCTCGCGGGCAATCTCCTCGATTTCGGCCATAGCCTGGCCCGAACTGTAGCCGCGAGCGGCCTCGCCACGGATTACCGCGCTGGTAAACATATTGAATCTCTTGATGTTGCCCGGACCAGTGGTGTAAGATGTAGTGCCGAGCGAGGTCAAGGGGATCATCGTACCAGAGGCGCCGCGCACGTAGAATAAGTTGATATTCTCGCGATGCTCGCGGTATGGGGCCTCGGCCTGGAGATACACGCGGTAGATGCGGTTGAACATGTTGAAGTCGTTGATGTAGACCGACCCGGTGAATGCCTTCATCGTCGAGAAGACATCAGCCAGAGGCACTCCGGCAAATTTCACCTTGTCGCGGTCCACATCGAAATACAGCTGCGGTATGTCGGCTTGGAGCGAGGTCGAGAGGCCGGTCACTTTGCCCGAACGGCGAGCATACTCCATGACGGTATCGGTGGCGGCAATCAAGTCCTCGAGCGAGGCATCGCCGCGAGCCTCAAGCTGCATCTCGAAGCCGCCCGATGTGCCCAAGCCCGGAATCACTGGCGGACGCGACAGATACACCTTGCATTCGGGATACTCTGCCAAGTCGCGGCGCACTACTGCCATCACATCGTCGATGGTCTCGCCGCTGCGGTCTTGCCACGGCTTTAGGATAACAGTGAGGGTGCTGCGCGCTTGGCTGCTGCCCACCTGCGAGCTGCTCCCAGCCACGCTCTGCACATAGTCCACGGCTGGATTTTCGAGCAGATATGCCACGGCGCGGTCGGTGACAACGCGGGTGCGCTCGAGGGTAGCACCCTCGGGCAGCTCAAGTTCGACGGTGAAATATCCTTGGTCCTCGATGGGGAGGAAGCTCTTGGGCATCAAGGCGTTGATCAGCACTATCACCCCGAGCATCACGGCAAAGCCAATCAGCACAATCTTTTTGTGAGCTATTGACAGCTTGATGAGGTTTATGAAATGGTAGTTGCCCACCGACAACCAATGGTTGATGCGGCGGAACACTATATTTTTCTTTTTGGTATGTTCCTGCGGTTTCAGGATCAGCGAACACATCACCGGGCTCAACGTCAATGCCACGATCGAAGACAGGATTACCGACACCACAATCGTGATGGTGAATTGGCGATAGAGCTGCCCCGTGATGCCCGGCAGGAAGCTAACCGGTACAAACACGGCCGCGAGCACCAGGGTAGTGGCGATGATAGGACTGGTCAGGCTCTGCATGGCTTTCTTGGTGGCCTGATAGGGCGAGCAATGGTCTTGCTCCATCACTCGCTCGACATTCTCGACCACCACAATGGCGTCATCCACCACGATGCCGATGGCAAGCACCAGACCGAGTAGGGTGAGGATATTGAGCGAGAATCCGAATATGAGCATGAATCCGAATGTGCCTATCAATGATATAGGCACAGCCACCAAGGGGATAAGCGTGGCGCGCCAAGTCTGCAGCGACAGGAATACCACCAGAATCACTAAGAACAGGGCCTCAAACAGCGTCTTGTACACCTCGTGGATTGATTCTGAGATGTAGGTGGTCATGTCGAATGGGATGTCATAGCTCATGCCCTCGGGGAATGTCTTGCTGATTTCCTTCATCGCATTCTTCACGCGCTCAGCCACTTGCATGGCGTTGGCGCCAGGCAGCATGTAGACTGCCAGCACGGCGGCATTCTCGCCGTTGATGCCGCTCTCGGTGTTGTAGCTCTGAGCCTCAAGTGAGATGCGTGCCACATCTCTCAGGCGTATGATCGAGCCGTCGGGGTTGGCTCGCACCACAATGTCCTCAAATTGCGTAACCGACGAGAGCCGGCCCTTGGTGGTAATCGGGATGGTCACATCCAGGCCCTTGACGGGCTGCTGGCCCAGGGTGCCGGCTGCCGATTCGCGGTTTTGGTCCTGCAGAGCCTTCTGCAGGTCGCCCACGGTGATGCCGAGGTTGGCCAGCTTGTCGGGCTGCACCCATATCTGCATGGCGTAGTAGCGGCTGCCGATGTTGGCCACGCGGCCCACATCGGGGATACGGCGCAACAGGTCGAGCACATTGAGGGTGGCGAAGTTGCTGAGGTATATTTCATCAAATTTGGGGTCGCTCGATGTGAGGCAGATGGTGAGCAACTGGCTTGAGGCTTGTTTCTCGACCGACAGGCCGTTTTTCACCACCTCGGCCGGCAGGCGAGCCTCGGCCAGCTTCACGCGGTTTTGGATTTCCACAGCCGAGAGTTCGGGACTTGAGCCGATGTCGAATGTCACAGTGGCCGTGTATGCGCCCGAGTTGCTGCTCGACGGTTCCATGTAGAGCATGCCAGGGGTGCCGTTCAGCTCCTGCTCGATAGGCGTGGCCACGGCTTGCGACACGGTGAGAGCGCTCGCCCCCGGATACGAGGCCGAGATTTTAACCACCGGCGGTGTGATTTGGGGATATTGGTCGATAGGCAAGAGGATCAGGCCGATTGTGCCCAAAATCACAATCAGGATTGACAGCACAGCCGAAAACACTGGCCTATCGATGAAAAAAGTCATCTTCATTCTTCAGCTTCGGCTTTAAGGGTTGCTGGGCGCACTTTCAGACCCGGACTCAGTTTGTGGTATCCCTCATCGACGATGTATTCGCCGGGAGCGATGCCGCGTTCGACCACTATGTTGTTGCCAATCTCGGGGCCAATCTCGATGAATCGCTTCTCTACCACCGAATCGGGACGCATCACGTAGACAAATGCGCCGCCCTTCTCGATGATGACAGCCTTGCGGGGCACCACTGTGGCATCCTCTCTGACGTCGAGCAGTAGCTTGACTTTGGTGAACTGTCCCGGCAGGATTGAGCGCTCGGGATTGGGCATCTCGGCGCGCACCGAGAATGTGCCGGTATTGGGGTCAACCTGGGGCTCGGCAAAATCCACGAGGCCCTTGTATGGGTAGACAGTGTTGTCGGCGAGGGTGATGGTGACGTAGGGATTCCACGAGCGCGATTCGTCCTTGCGGCCCAACTCGAGGTTACGCTCCTTGCAGCACAGATAGTCGAGGGCGGTCATCGAGAAGTCGATCAGCACGGTGTCACTCTTTACGATGGTGGCGAGCAGCGACTTGCTGCCTGGTCCCACCAGAGTGCCAAGGTCGACGTTGCGCTCGCTGATGCGGCCGGCTATAGGCGACGATACAGTGGTATAGCTGAGCTCAAGCTGCGCTTGGGCCAAGTCGGCCTTGCTCATGGCCACTGATGCCTTTGCTGTCTCGTAGGCGGCGATAGCGTTGTCGAGGTCGAGCTGCGAGGCGGCATTCTGTTCGTAGAGGGGACGGATTCGGTCGAGGTCGCGCTTGGCTTTTTGTTCGGCAGCCTCGTCTTTTTTGAGCTGTGCCTCGGCTTTTTCGGCCTTGGCCTTGTATTGGTCGCGGTTGATTACAAACAGGGTCTGACCTTTCGGCACATAGCTGCCCTCCTCAAAGAGCATCTTCTCGAGGTATCCCTCGACGCGGGCGCGGACCTCGACAAATTGTTGGGCGCGGGCGCGGCCCACGTATTCGCCGTAGATCTCTACATCCTCTTGTGTTGAGGGAGTTACGGCCACTACTGGCAATGGTTCGGCTTTCTTTTTGCAAGCGCTACACAGGGCCAGCAAACATATAGCTAGCAGGGGAAGCAGGGTATTATGGCTGATATGTCGCATAGGCAAAAGAGTCATCTAAATGAAATAATCAAGAATAGTAACGGAATTGCCTATGTAAAAGTTGTGCTATTTCGCCCATACCTCCAACAATATCGACCAAATTCCCATCAATCCTTAGGGAAATAACGCTCGAGTTTGAGCAACTTGTAGAAGTCTATGATCCAGGTGATGCCGACTTTGATGGTCCACTCGTGATTCTGGTGGTAGGTGGTGTCGGGCGAGCTTCCCCAAGCGTAGGCTCCTAAGGCGTGGAGGCGTATGTCATGGGTTTGGCGGAATGGGTAGTACTCGATGCCAGCGCTCACTACATGCAGGGCGGTGTTGCGCAGCACATAGTAGTCGTGCTCATAGTCGGTGTTGTTTGAGTCAAAGGCATACTTGGCGGTGAAATGCACATGGCGCCACGGGCGTATGATGGTATTGGCCACCACCGAATAGTCGGTGCCGAAGAATGCCTCGCCTCGGGTGTAGCGGTTTACGTAGTCAAATTCGAGCAGGAACGCGGGGATGTCGAGCTTCAGGCCAAGGCATAGATAATTGATGTACTTGCCGGGCAAGTACTCAAACATGCTCTCTGACAGCATCGTGCCCAGGATGCCGCGCTTGAGGCGGTAACGCAGATTGTACATGTACATGTTTTTGCTGTCTGAGGTGTTGTACTCGCTGCGGCAGAATGGGCTCTGTCCCACCTGAGCCTCGAGCCAGTCGTCGCCGTAGGTGTTGAAGCCAATTGAGACTCCAAATTCCTTGTTGGCGAACTGGCGCCACACATCAGAGTAGAAATAGACATCGTAGGCAGCTCGGTCGTTTTCGTAATTGCCCACAAACACATCGTCCTTGCCTGCGATGAAGCAGAAGCGGCCGGTGTAGTACATGAGTTTCATGAAATCGACTGAGTCGAAGAATGATGCGTCGCTGTTTTGCTTGTTGAGGCGTTGGCGATACACAAATTTCAGGTTGGGGAGTATGGTGCCATCGATACGGAAGCGCAGGTACTGGCCGTTGAATCCCGAACCGTCGTCATAATAATGGCCGTCGACCCACTGTTCATTGAGGTCGAGGCGCGTGCCCAGTTCCAGGCGAGTGATGGATTGTGCGTTGGCTGTAGTCGAAACAATGGCCAATAGCACGAGGATTGTCAAGTGTTTCATAGCCGTTGCGTCGTAATAAAGGTTAGTTAAACGTGTGGGGCTGCGCTCAGTCGGGACGCAACCACAATATTAACGACCCATCCAAAAATATTGTTCTACCCATTTGTCGATAAACTTTTGCAACTTAAACCAACATATTTATGCAAAAAGATTGTGATTTGTCGATGAAATTGCGTAATTTTGCAATCTATACCAGATTTAGTGTCTGAATGATGAAATTTCAACATAAACTAACATAAATCACTATGAAGCTATTTCTCCCCATGCCGCCATGCCGCAAAGGCCGATGGTGGCTTACGGCGTTGAGGCGCGGGCTGCCAGTGGCAGCGATGACCCTCTGCGCTGTCGCGGCGATGGCGCAAGTCAAGGGCTCGGATCCGAGCAAGAGATTCGCTCCCAGCCGCTCGGTGGAATCTGATGTGCCTTATGGGTATGAGCGAGTTGGCACCACCGACCTCTATGCTCGCCAAGAGTGGACCATCGACATCTACGGCGCCTTTGGCGACTACTACTATTCATCAACTTTTAGCGATGGAGGCTACCATGCCGCCCTGTGCGTATCAAACAGTGATGGTGAGCAGTACTACGGTGAGGTTGACTGTCGTGGCTCTGAGCTCCTCGGTGTGCAATTTTCAGCCTCGGTCGAGCAGCAAAGCGAATTGGCGCGCATCACCTACACCTTGCGCAACACCACCGACAGCTCGGCTACCATCAGCCTCGGCACCTATGCCGATGTGATGATTGGCTACAACGATTCGGCTCCCATTTCTCGTCGCATCGACACCGGTGGAGCCACGTATGGCCTGACTATGATGGATGGCGAGGGAGCGCAGCTGTGCGTGCTGTTCGGGTCTGGGATAGCCGGTGTGACCAGCGTCGATGACTTCTGGTTTGGCAATTACGGCTACAATTCCGGAGCTTGGCAAATAGTGGGCAATTATGACCAGTCGGGCAACTGGATGGTCGAAAATGGCTCGTATGACAGCGCTATGGGATGGTGCTGGAAAGACCGTACCATTGCCGCTGGCGAAATCCAGACATTCTCAATCTTGATGGGCATCGGCGATGTGACCCTTGAGCCAAACAGTAGCTTTGAGGTTACGCCCGACGACCCCGATGGCTGGAACAATGTCAGCCTCCCCCATCGCTTGACAATCAACGGCACTTACGAGAGCCCAGCCGGCATCCAGGGCCGTATAGAATTTTCATCTGAAGACACTGACCAATGGGAGGCCATTACTGATATGTTGACTTCCGGGTCGGAATTTGAAGCTACCCTTGTGGCCAATTTTGATACATCCAAGGCTGACCACTATATCCGCTTCCGCATCGTCGACGCTGTGGGCAATACCACTGTGCTGCAACCAATCGTGTACAAGGATATGGCTTATTACGAGGTGACTGGCATCCAAGACTTGCCTTACAGCTATGGCGAGCCTGTGGTGCAATCCTCCCTATCCTGCTCTATCCCAGCTGATGAATATGCCGTGGCTTACTCCAACAATGTCAATGCTGGCGTAGCCACGATGCGTGCCGAGGGCCTTTTCCCATACACCATTGGCACTCGCTCATACACCTTCCAGGTCACTCAGCTGCCATTGCCAGGCGGAATACAGCTGGCAGAGACGCAATTGGTCTACGATGGCTCAGACCAATATCCTGAATGGACGTTTACTGATCCAAGAAATCAGAGCTTGTATCCAAATCAGGACTATATTGCTACATATACCGACAATTGGCTCCCTGGTATCGCTACAGTCACTGTGCAAGGCATCAACAATTTCACGGGTGAGCTGCAGGCCCAATTCTATATTGACAAGGCCCCATTCCCTGCTGAGAGCGTATCGATTGAATATGACGGCGATGACATCACCTACGATGGCGAGCAACATCCCATCAGACTGACTGGCCCTTGGGGCATAGGCGAGGCTATCATCGAATACACCAAGGATGGTTCCGCGTTTGCTGGCGTACCGTGTGAGCCGGGCCAGTATGTGGCTTATTGGCTCGGTGTGGAAGATGGCACTTGCTACTACGGCATCAGCTATGACCGCAACTATTCTGCCACAGAATTCTCAATCTATCAATTTGATGCAAACGATTGGTTGGCAGTATGCGCTCTGTCGCAAGAACTCTCTGCCATGGGCTGCGACCTACAATGGGATTTGACTCGCGGAGCAGCTGGCGCATCGGCCATTTCAGAGATATCAATTGAGGGTGGACGCGCAGTGAGCCTCAACCTCTCTAATCGTGGACTGAAGGGAGAAGTACCTACTTCGGTATATGCTTTTACCGCCCTGAAGCGTCTCGACCTGAGTTTCAACCAACCCACTGGCAATGTCGGAGCCATTGGATATGCATTGAGCAATCTGCAGAGCCTAAATGTGTACAGCAACTGCTTTGCCGACCTGTATCCGGCTCTCCCAGCCTCGATTACTGAGGTCAACCTTAGTAGCCAAGCCATCGACAAGGTAATGGCTATTGACCTGTCAAATTTGGATCCTACGGCTATAGCATCGGGAATTCCGACCATAGTGGCTTACAATCCTGAGACACGCGACTACAATACTACCATGGCGGGCGTAACATTCCGTTGCTCATCGCCTACCGAGGATTGGGGCATAGGTTTCAGCTATAATGGCCAATTGTCGCTGTGGCTTGAGAGCGCACCCACCGACTACCATGGAGCCTCGGGCGACAAGCTTGATGTGGATATCTATACCGATAATGCCAACAACACCGGCCATCAAATGCAAATGGCTCTGAGTTTCGTTATGGGCGATGCCAATTTCACTGGCGATATCGATGTGCTTGACCTGCAAGCCATCATTGCCCATATCTTTGAGATGTACCAAGGCATGCCGTTTAATTTCACTGCCGCCAACCTGTGGGAAGATTCTGTTGTGAATGTACAAGACGCCGTTTGCCTGGTCAACTTGCTGTGCGACAATATTCCAGAAACCACTGCTCTCCGCGTGGCAGCTGAGAATGGCACTGAGGCCTCTTCTCTCTGCTACATCGCAGATGGTCAGCTGATGATATCGGCAGCCGAACCAGTAGCCGCATTCGACATCCTTATCGACAATGCCAATGCTTTGGCTGTATCAGACGCGCTTGAGAGCATAGGATTCGTGGTGAAGCAAGCCACTCGCGGCAATCGCACCCGCCTGATAGGTTATTCGCTGAGCATGGCTACTCTGCCGGTCGGCATCACCCCGATAGCTTCGCTCCAGTCTGGCTCAGTGGCTGATTGTACCCTGGCTAACCAGCAAGCACAGGCCGTCACCGAGAGCGCTGGCATCATGGGCATCTCCTCAATTGGTACAAGCGCTGCTGCGTTGCGCATCAATGGTGGCAAGCTCGCTTTGCCAGCTGGCCTGAAAGATGTGCGCCTACAGGCCTACACTGTCGACGGGCGCCTCATAGCTGACCGCACGATTGCCGACACCTCGGTCGAGACCTCGATTGACCTGCGCATTGCCCACGGCACTGTGGCAATCATTCGCCTCACAGCCAAGGGAATTGCCCCAATCACCACCAAAATTTATTCAGAATAATCCTATAGAATTATGGAAAAGATAACATGCCGACTGCTGGCGCTGTTGTTGGCCATGACATTTGGGGCAGGATTGGGCGCAGCCCAAAACAAACTATCCCTGCCTGATGTCAAGGCTCAGGCCGGACGCACTGCGCAGCTGCCAGTAATGCTTGACAATACGGCCGAAATCGTGGGCTTCCAGTTCGACATAGCTCTGCCGCAAGGCATCTATGCCACTGGCGTAGCCACCACTGACCGTTCGGCCTCGCACCAGATACAGATTGCCAATGTGTCAGGGACCACTCGCGTGCTCGGTCTCTCGACCGACAATAGCGCGATGCGTGGCAACTCTGGCACCCTATTCTACATCGAGGCATACCTGCCCGATGGGTTTGCCGAGGGTGATTATCAACTCGCTCTGTCAGACGTGACCCTTACAGACAAAACCGGCGCAAATGTGATGACCGGTTATTCTGCCGGTATGCTGTCGGTGGTCAAGGCTCCCGACCTTGAGACCAGCGCCGTCACTACCGACAAGAGCCAAGCCATGCCGGGCGACATCATCAGCGTAAGCTGGCAAGTGGCCAACGTAGGCGGTATGCCCACCACTGGAGGCTGGAAAGAACAAATTTCGCTGATCAGCGCTGATGGCTTGGAGAGCAAGCAGATAGCCACTGTCTATTATGATGGCGGCAATCTTGCCGCCTCTGGCACCGCCTCGCGCCAAGCTCAGATTGAACTGCCGCAGATAATCGGTCTGGATGGCAATGCCACTGTGCAAGTCAAGGTAGTGGCCAACAGCGATGCTGGCGAACCAGCCACTGCCCAGGCCAACAACACCGCCGTCTCAGCCAATCCTATCAATATCGGTCGCCAACTCTACATCGAGTTGCCAACTGCATCGGTTGATGAGAATTACGGACTGCCCCTATCGTGCAAACTCACTCGCAGCGGCAGCCGTCAGGCTGATGAGGTATTCAACCTCACACTCGCCGAGGGTGATTCTCGCTTGGCAGTGCCAGCGTCTGTGACAATCCCCTCGGGGTATGCCTCGGCTAATTTCTTAATCTCAGTGGTCGACAATTCCGAGCTTGACGATAGCGATGCATTCACTATTGAGGCATCGGGCAATGCTTATGAGGTGGCGCAAGCCGCGTTCACTGTGATTGATGACGAATATCCCGCTCTGTCGATTACCCCATCGGCAAGCGCCGTAACTGAGGGCGAATCCTTGACCCTGACAATTACTGCTCAGCGTGCGCCTAAGGCCGATGCCATTGTCAATCTTTATTGCGATCTGCCTCGCAGATTCACCTATCCGTCATCTGTTGCGCTACCGGCTGGAGCAACGACGGTGACTGTCGAGATTTCGACAGTTGACAATGACGATGTTGAGGAAGATGCCACCGCAGTATTTACCGCTCAAGCCGAAGGCTTTGAGGATGGCTATTGCGCAGTGGAGATTGCCGACGATGATATGCCGGAGATCACTCTTCAGCTCACCCCCGATGCTGTGAGCGAATCCGCTGGCCCCAACGCCGTAGTGGCAGTGCTGAAGCGCACCACCAATATCAACAAGCAAGCCACAATCAAGATTACCGACAATTCTGAGGGGCGCATCTACTACCAGACCGACATGATCACCATGGCCAGCGGTGTAGAGCAAGCGCAATTCTCAATTGGAATCGTCGACAATGCCATTGTCGATGAGGTAAGCGATGTAGAGATTCAGGCAGCCGTGTATATCGCATCGTGCAGTTGTTCGGCTCCAAACACTTCGGGAGGGACTGTCAAGGCTACCCTTACAATTCTTGACAATGATGGACCGGCTGTAGAGCTGAAGGCCCAGAATGGCACATGGCTCGAGGGTTCAGAGGGCAATGTGCTCACAGTGTCGCGCAATACCTCAGCCGACCGTGCTCTTACAGTCAGCCTGAGCAGCAATGCCGACAGCCGCGTTGAATACCCCTCGCAAGTTACCATCCCAGTTGGCGAGACGAGCGTGCAAGCCCTGGTGAATGTGCTTAAGAATGATACCTCGGATGATACTGAGACCATCGTATTCACAGCCGAGGCTACTGACTACACCATGGGCAAGTGCTGGGTGATGATTACCGATCAGTCGCTGCCCGATGGCATCGTTTCGGCTATCTCGCTGAGCGCATCCGAGGGCTGCGCGTCAGAGACAGTCACTGCAAAGATTACGGTTGAGAATATCGGTTTTGCTCCATTGGCCGAAGCTACCAAGATTGGTTTCTACTTTGCTGGCCAAACCGTAGCTGCCGCTACCGCTTATTTGCCGCAGGATGTAGCCGAGGGTACTACGCTTGAAATCGAGCAAGAAATTACCCTCCCGTCCACAGTTGGCGCAGCCAATCTCTATGCCGTGGTCAATGATGGCCAAAAGGCTAAAGAAATCAACTACACCAACAATGTTTCGGCTTATGCCCCCGTCACTGTGGTGTCGCCCTACTCGCTGAGCGTAGCGGTCGACAAGGCCGAAGTCAAGGCTGGAGAATCGGTCAATATTTCCGGCAAGGTCACTGGCAAGGATGTCAAGCAAAAAGACGTTGAGATTTATATTGTCAACAATGGCGTGCGCCAGACCCTCTCGGCCAAGAGCGATGACAATGGTGATTTCTCGGCCGAGTTCGCTCCTCTTACTGGCCAAGTAGGCCGATTTGACGTTGGCGCTTGCTATCCCGGCGAGAATCTTACCGACAGCGAGGCTTATTTCAAACTCTATGGCCTGAAGCGCGCTACCACGGGTTACATCAAGTGCGAGATGGTAACCGCCAAGCCTTATGTTTGCGAGATTCCGCTTACCAATCCTTGCGATATCGCCATGTATAATGTGACCGCCACTGTGGCTGGTGCGCCCGATGATATGCAAGTGACAGTTGAGCCAATCGGCACAATGCAGAGCGAAGGCAAGGCCGACTTGCGCATCACTCTTACCGGCTCAAAGCAGAGCGATGAGGTGAAATGGTATCCACTGGATGTGACAGTTACCACTGACTATGGTCAAGCGCTTACCACCACCGTATATTACTATGTGCGCAATGCCGAGCCAACGCTTAAGACAAGCGTGTCGACCATCAATACCACAATGACCGTGGGCGAAAGCCGCGCCTATCCATTCCAGATTACCAACACTGGCGATGGTGCCACTGGCAAAATCACACTGAGCTTGCCATCGTGGATGAAGAGCGCTACTCCGCTTGAAATCAACAGCCTGGCCAAGAATGATACTGCTCAAGTGGTGCTGATGCTTGAACCAACCTCGTCGATGAATATCAATGTGCCTGTCACCGGCACCATCGCTCTCAACAGCGAGAGCGGCAAGGGCATGTCAATCCCCTACTCGATCGTGCCAGTGTCAGAGACTACGGGTTGGCTGCATGTCGATGTATGTGACGAGTACACTTATTTCACCGCCGAGGCTCCGCATGTCGAGGGCGCCAAGGTGATTGTGCGCAGCACTTACAACAATACCGTTGTGGCCCAAGGCGAAACAGATGCTACTGGCTGCTATGATGTAGAGCTGCCCGAGGGCTACTACGCTCTGAGCGTGAGCGCTCAAAATCACGACTGCTACAGCAACAATATCCTGATTGACCCGGCTCAGACCCGCTCAATCAATGTGAATCTATCGTACCAGGCCATCTCCTACACATGGGATGTTGTCGAGACCGAGGTCGAAGACGAGTACCGCATCGTCACTACTGTCACATTTGAGACCAACGTGCCAGCTCCGGTGGTGCTGATCGAGGGTCCGGATGAGATTGAATTTGACGATATGGTCGATGGCGAATCGCGCCTCTACTATTTCACTCTCACCAACAAGGGCTTGATTACAGCATTTGAGACTCAGTTTATCCTGCCTGATGAGAATGAGAATTGGAAATTTGAGTTTGTCGATGAGCAGCGACTGATTGACATTCCTGCCAATCAGACGGTGGTTTATCCCGTGCTGTTCACCCGCAAGGGCCTGAGCGATAGCGGCAGTGCCACAAAGATTGTGCGCCGTGCCAGCGATGCTACACGCACCTATAATAACTGTATGGCCAATATGAACGAGCGCCACAAGACGCTCTGCCCCGGCCAAGACCTGAAGGATAATAGCACTGCAGCCGGATTCGCTGTCGGCACCTGTATGCTGGGCACTATCGCCAGCAGCATAGGCGGAGGCGCTGGCGGAGGCGGTGGCCTCGGCGGTCCTGGCGGTGGAGGTGGCGGAAGCGGCACCTATGGCCCGAGCTCCAGCCAGTCGACACCTACCAGTAGCGACAATGACTATTGCGACCCATGTCGCGCCCACGCCGCTAAGAAGTGGGTGGACTGTATCATCGGTTTTGATCCCATCTGGGGATGCCCCAAGGGCATAGCAGACTGCGCTACCGGCGGATTCAACGCCCGCAATGCCGCTGGTTGTGGCCTCACAGCCGTATCCTGTGTTGCATCTGTTTGTGCCGCTGCCGCTGGTGCCACCGGAGCCGGAGCCGCTATTGCCGCCGGATGCGTTGTCATTGACAAGGTGGCCATCATCGGCTCATGCTTGCTCAATTTCACTGAGCCATGCCCCGAGGATAGCACCAAGAATCCAATGGATTACATGCGTGTGCGTCGCGCCAAGAGCGACAACATCTCAACATTCCACGAGCGCGCCGCTATCCCGCTGCAAGAGATTACAGCTTATGGCGATTTCCTGAAGGAAATCCTTGGATCAGACGGATGGGGCGAAGTCACGGCTCAAGAGATGTCTGACGTATTCGAGGTAATCTCTGATAGCGATAAGGAGCAGTTCTCATTGGAGGATTTCGCCGATGTCAAGCCAATGAGCGTATCTACCGTTGACATGGCAACATTTGTGGAGAGATTCAACAATTCGTTCCTCCGCGACCAGGGCAAGCAGCCGACCAATGACAACTACATCGACTATGACAAGCTGGCCGAGTATGTCGAGCTGATTCAGGATGCCGAGAATCAGTCAATCGCCCTCGGGTATGAAAGCACCGAGGAGATGTGGAATGAGCAATACGAGATTATGGAGCCGCTGCTTTCTGAGGGTTCCAAGTCGGTTTGCTCAAGCGTGACCGTGCAATTCTCGCAGACGATGGTAGTGACTCGCCAGGCATTCCGTGGCACTCTCACGGTGTACAATGGCAACGAATCGACCGCCATGACTGATGTCAAGCTGCTCATCTCTATTACAGACCCCAATGGCGCTGTGGCTACCAGCCGCGAGTTCCAAATCAACGCTGAGAGCCTCGATGGATTCACTGGTCAGCTCGACCTTGAGGCTGGCTGGAGCCTTGCCGCTCAGTCGACCGGCACAGCCACCGTGCTATTCATTCCTACCAAATATGCCGCTCCCGAACTGCCGATGGAATATTCATTCGGCGGTATCCTTAGCTATATCGACCCAAGCACCGGATTGGAGGTGCGCCGCGACCTCTCGCCCGTTACTCTTACTGTTAAGCCCAGCCCTGTGCTCGACCTGACCTACTTTATGCAGCGCGATGTATTCGGCGATGACCCGCTGACCGAGGCAATCGAACCGATGCAGGAGGCTGAGTTCTCGCTCTTGATCAACAATGTGGGCAATGGCGATGCTACTCGCGTGCAAATCTACACCGAACAGCCCAAGATTGTCGACAACGAAAAGGGTCTGCTTATCGACTTTGAGATTATCAGCGCCCAGCTCAATGGCCAAGACAAGACCCTGGCTCTCGGTGGCACAGTGGCGACCGATTTTGGCGAAATTCCGTCTAAGTCGACCGCTTATGCACAGTGGTGGTTTACCAGCACACTGCTTGGCCACTTCAACAGTTACAATGTTGAGGCTACTCATGTCACCAGCTATGGCAATCCCGACCTGTCGCTGCTCGGCGATGTGACTATCCATGAGTTGATACGCAGCCTGAAGCTTGGCACCACTGATGATGCTTTGGCCGGATTCTTGGTCAATGACATTGAGGATGCCAATGATTATCCCGACCGCCTATATCTGTCGGATGGCAGTGTCGAGGATGTGGCTATTGCCAAGAGCGCAGAGATTGCCTCGGGCGATGGCGAGTGCTATCTCTTGGCTGTGACCCCATCCTCGGCTGGATGGAACTACGGTGCTATTGTTGACCCGACGGCCGGACGACAAGTTCTCGCTTCGATCACTCGCCAAAGCGACGGCCAGCAGATTAACCTGCGCAATTTCTGGCAGACCGACCGCACTCTGCCCGACGGCAAGGAACCGATTTATGAGAATTTGATTCATTTCGCTGACCTGATGGAGGGCGGAGCTGATACTTACTTGCTCACCTTTGAGCCTCGACCCGAGGTGACTCTCGAGGTTGCCGCTATCAATGGCGTGCCCGACGAGGGCGTGGTGCTCAAGGAGCCTCTCGCCGAGGTGACTGTTGAGTTCAACAAGGCTATCGACCCGACCACATTCTCGGCTGATGACATCACTCTGCATTGCCAGGGCGAGAAGCTTGATGCATCACTTGTTGCAATCAATCAGCTCTCTGACCAGCAATACTCGCTTGACCTGTCGAATGTCAATTCAGGCGACGGATATTACACCTTGGCCGTACAGACCGCTGGCATCGTTGATACCGAGGGATTCACTGGCACCTCAGGGCGTCAGGCCTCGTGGATACAGTATGCTGATGGCAAGGTGACTCTCTCTGTAGTGGCTTCGCCCACCAAGGGTGGCACCGTCACTCCCGCCTCGGGCCGTTACGACTATGGCGCAGAAGTTGCTCTCAAAGCTGTGCCAGCCGAGGGCTATGAGTTCACGGGTTGGAGCCGCGATGGCGAGACTGTAAGCACTGAGCCGGAATACAATGCTACGCTCCTCGGCGATGCCCTCTACACTGCTGGATTCGCCGCCAAGCGTTATCGTGTGGATGTGAATTATCCCGAGGGCGCTGCTACCCTCACAGGCGCCGCTACAGGCGTGTATGAGTATGGCGATGAGCTGACCATTGGAATCGAACCTGCTGCGGGTTATCGTTGGGTAGGCTGGCGTGTTGATGGCAAGATCTACAGCCGCGACCGCGTGATTACCATCACTGTCGATGGCGACTTTGCCGTTGATGCCGACCTGCGCAGCACTGAGAACTACGTGCTTGGCGATGCCAATGCCGACACTCAGATCACTGTGGCCGACGCCGTAGCTTTGGCTCGTTATCTTGATGAGTACGAGGTTGATGAGTTTGACGAGGTGGCAGCTGATGCCGATGAGAATGACTCGCTCGATGGTGAGGATATCTTCGCTATCCTTGACCTCGCTGCCAAGTGGAAGCGCTTGACTGCGCCTCTCACGTGGGGCGGACCGATTGCCGCGCTTGACATCGCCAATCTGGCTATCGAGCCGGCTGAGAAGGCTGTGCTCAAGGTCAACATCGTTGACGGCAGCGGTTATGCCGCTATGCAGGCCGACCTGGAGCTGCCTGATGGCTTGACCATATCGGATGTGTACGCTGGAGATGATGTGCCTGAATCGACCTATCTGATTTGGAGGCGCAATTCGCTGAATCGCATGATTCTGTACAGCGCGATTGAGGATGCCCTTACTATTGGTACTGTCTTTGAGGTGGTGATTGAGGCTGATGCCGACTTCGTGCCACAGATGCAGGAGATTACCCTCACCAATGGCATAGTGGTGACCATCGATGGCAGCGACATCATCAGCTATTCGACCGATGATGCCAACGCTATTGTGACCGACACACAGGGCATTGCCTCGGTGGTCAACTCTGACTTCCGTCTCTGGCTGTCTGATGGTGTGCTCCACATCGTGGCTCCCTGCTCGGCCCAGGCCATCCTCAGCGACATTGCTGGCCGCAGCACTGTCCTCAACGTAGAGTCGGGCCACAACACCTACCCGATTGGCGGCAAGGGCCTCTACATCGTTTCCCTCAACGGCCATGTCACCAAGCTGATCGTAAAGTAATCCCAGCTGTCACCCTATAACCCGATAAGGCGCGAATCCCACCGGATGCGCGCCTTATTTGCTTCTTATTCATTCTAAATAACCGGAAAAAGAAATAAAGACAGAAACCTTAATCCTTTTTGCAATTATAATTCATTTAGTAACTACTCAGCGATTCTAAGGAAACTCAATGATTCCTTACATCCTACATG
>JAJBUH010000264.1 GCA_020860445.1 Bacteroidales bacterium
TTCGCTTCGCTCAATTGACTGGGGTTAACCAAATACCGCCTCTCCGAGGCGACCATTTGAGATAATGGAGAGCGTATACTTAATTTTAATCAGACTACTTACTTATATTTTATGTTAATGTTTGTGGAATTTCCAGAAATAATTCATACCTTTGTGCCAAGAACAATGTGAAACTATACAATAACTTCACAATCATTACCTAACTAACTAATTATCAATATGTTATCTACCCCCCCCAATTCGGAAAAAATTGGAATAAGGTTGTAGCCATATTAGCGCTAATCCTATCCTCGGGGCTTGGGTTTGACCTCCAAGCCAAGACCGTTGGCGAGATAGCTCCTCGCACGGTCGATTTCAGCTCCATTCTCACAACATCCTACATGGGCCTTCCAAAAGAAGGGTCGGGCTGGGACCTAATAGGCTCCACTACCAACAGCTCGCTATACTACTGGGACTCTTCGCGCCAATGCCTGCGCTGCTCATCACAAAGCCTCTCAACTGCTGAGGAATCGCGTGTCTACCTGGTGTCGCCAGCATTGACAGGCGAGGTTACGCTCGAAGTGGCCAAATACAATTACTCAAACTATACCTTCCAAGTGTGGTCAGCAATCGAAGATGCTGAGGGAGCTTTGGCACTCGGCGAGGAGATGGTAACTCTTGGAACCGATGAACTGTCAAGCACATCGGAGAGCTCGAGCTGGTTCGGCCCCGTGACTTTTGACTTTGAAGAGCCAACACGCATGGCCATCTACTTGGCTGGCACCAGCATGCGCAACTTCACATACACACCTACCGAGCCTACCGAAGAACTCATCATTTACAATGCCTCGTGCGTGAGCAAAAATCTCTACTCCGACGCTGAAGGGCTATACACCATCCAATTCACCGACATCAACCTGCAGAATACTGGCGACTATAGCTATGACGAAGGCGAACTACGTCTGCGCCTCTACGACCTGTACGCCGAAGTATTCCTGAGCCCAGAGGTGGAAATGCCGGCTATGGAAAATGGCACTGAGGCCTTCAATGCTGCCGACTTTACTTTCAGCGCCGACGCTTACGCCGACACCGATGTAGAGATTACAAATGGCGTAGAACGCGTGCTCACCTTGGTAGAGACCACAACCGGAGCACAATGGTCAGGAAATGTGCACGCATTCCTCTATCCTTATGAGAGACATTACTCATTTAGCCCAGAAGCGATAGTGTTTGGCGTTACTGACGCTAACGGTTCTACTCGCCAACTCACTCTCAGCAACATTGGCACCCTCGATGTGGTAGTTACCTCTATAGAATACCCGGAAGAAATCTCAGCTGAGGTGGAATTCCCATTTACTCTCACCAATGCGGGCGATACCACAGGAGTCTCTTCGATGGGTATTGACTTTTGCTTCAAGACCGATGAGATTGGATCTAAGGCTGGCGTGATTAAGTTTGCCATCGAAGGCGAAGAGGAGCCTATTGAAATTGCTTGGACGGGTGTGATTCGCGACCCAAGCTACTTCTTCCAAGACTTTGAAGAATACGAGGCTGGCGATCGCCCAGAGCAAGGATACGTCTATAACAATAGCCTCTGGTCGGTAGCAACCCCGAGTGGTTACACCAGCATGGCTCTGTGCAATACCTCAGTGTCAGAAAGCAGTCGAGTGGTGCTGCCTCGCATCAAAGCTGAGGAGGGCGACATCATGATGCTGACAGCTGGTTACACTTCTGCCGCAAGATATGGAGTGAGTGTGCAAATCTCCAGCGACCGTGAGAACTGGACCACACTGATGGGACGCACCACCTCGGTGGAAGCTTATCAGCCCTCATTTATAGACCAGAATGATGGCGTGCTCACAAAAGATGGCGAAGACTACTCATTCTCGCTTCCTGCGGGCGAATGGTATATAGCCATTGAGGGCCAGGCTTGCTATGTGGATAATATTTATCTGCCAATCGTGACACCAGCTGCCGACGACCTGGTAATTCTCTCTTCAGTCCAGGATGCTAATGGAATGGTCAATAATCAATACGCTGGCTCAATCACAATCGCCAACCTTGGCGCTAACAGCTACGAGCCTGATGCCTATGAGGTAGTGATGCATGTTGGCGATCAGGAAGTAGTACCCTCTGAGACAGAAGCATTTGAGGCAAACACCACTGTGACCTATCAATTCGTTTTCACTCCTCACTTCACAGGAGTGGTGCCAGTGTATTTCAGTTGGAGCAACGGAGATATCACTCTCGCCACTGAAGCTGTCGAGGTAGAGTTTGTTGAGGAAACGGCAAGCGGCACTATCATTGTCGGTGATGAGAATGGGTCGCTCACAAATGCCGCACTGAGCATGTACGGCACACGCGCACCATTCAGCACAACTGCGCCTTTGGTGGAGAATGCGCTCTTCTTCCCAGCCTCGCTGCTTGCAGAATACGGTCTGAAAGAAGGCATGAAGATTACCGCCATGTCATACCTGGGTTATGACAAAGGCGTATATGGCATGACCGATTCGGGATATTCCGGCTATGTGGCTTACATAGGCGATTATACTGTAAAAGTAAAGCAAGGCACTTTTGGCTCAGTGAGCGATTCAGGGTTCAGCTTTACCGACGAGGATGCCGCCTTCACTGATGACGACATAGTTTACAGCAACTCAGCCCACACATTCCAGCCAGCTGGCACCACAACCGAAGCTGCTGAGATTTACTATGCCGAATTTGATGTCCCTGTTGATTACGAAGGCGATGACTTGGCCATCAGCCAATATAATATGGTGAGCGGCTATGAAACCAATATCTCAACCTCAGGTTCTTCGATGGTTTGTCTGGTTGAAAACACCGCTTATTCAGGTTACGGCAAAGTGAGCTGGGAGACCTATGGCACCGCCTACGCTGGTGGCACTGTGCGCTCGTTGCCAGTAATTAAGCTTTACTATGTCAATCCGTCGCCAAAGGTTAGCGGCTATGTGACTACCGAAGACGGCCCAGTTGAAGGAGCGCAACTCACCTTGGCTTGCGGCGATGTGTATTACACTGGCACCACGGATATCGATGGCTATTACGAGATTGCTGTAGTGCAAAGCACTCTGGAGTATGTGCTGACAGTCGAAGTGGAAGGTTTTGAGAGTATGTCTCAAGAGGTAACCTTCACCGATGATGAGGACCAGACTGTTGACTTCCAGTTTATTACTTCTTCGATAATCTCGATTGCCGAAGACAGCTTCTCGGAATCGCCAGTCTACAATCTGCAAGGCATACGCGTGACTGGCACCCTGCGCCCCGGCATCTACATCATCAATGGTAAGAAAGTACAAATAAAGTAAGACGATGATAATCGACCGAACTATAAACCGAATCATGGTAGGGGCCATTATGGCCCTTGCCATGATTTTTTATTCATGCGGCGGAGGTGGAGGCTCAAGCGAACCATCCTCAAAAACATACTCGATCAGCCTAAGCAGCTCAACGACAAGCTATACTTTTGACTCTAACGGTGGCTCTGAATCGATATACTTTACTGCCTCGGGCGATAGTTGGAAGGCCCAAGTCAACGCCTCGGCATCTTGGATCTCGGTAAGTCCATCTTCGGGCGTGGAAGGCTCTGGATCAATCACAATCAAGGTGAATGCCAATACTGATTATTCAGAGCGCAATGGTTCGGTTACAATTTCTTGCGGCACCGCATCAAAAACCATAACCGTTGTCCAAAAGCAACTCGATGCGCTGCTTGCCACATCTGAGCGTGTGGAATTGGCAGCCGACGGAGGCAGTTTTGAAATCAGTTATCAAGCAAACGTCTCTGACGTGACTTATGAGATTTCAGCTGATGGTCAGAGTTGGATTACTTACAGCAGTTCGCGTGCGCTTTCTGATCATTCGTTCACTTTCTTGGCTGAAGAGAATCCAAAAGAGGATTCTCGCAGCGCTACTATCAAGATATCTTCTGCCACGGCTGGCAAGACCGAGACTGTCACTGTGTATCAGTATGGCAATGTGCCCACTCTGTTGCTCACTAATAAAAACATTGAGGTCGCAAGCACCGGTGGCACCGTCACTGTAGAACTTAAAGCCAACACCACATTCGAGGTAAGCGGCCCCGATGTGGATTGGATAACTGAGACCACCTCGCGAGCATTCTCTTATTACACCTACAAATACACGGTGTCGGCCAACACTGGGTATGACTCGCGTCAGGCGCAGATCACTTTTTATAATCAGGAAGAGGGGCTTTCGCAGACGTGTACAATCACCCAGGCTCAACTCAATGCTATTATCATAGGCGACAACTCTTATGAATTCAGTTGCAAAGCCAATACTCTCGAGGTGGAGGTGCAAGCCAATGTTGATTATACTGTGTCAATTTCTGACTCATGGGTGCAACAGACAGGCAGTCGAGCCTTGTCGAGCAAGACTTTGATTTTCAGCATAGAAGCTAATGCCGCAGAGCAGGATCGCCAATGCACCATCACTATTGCCTCATCGACCATAACCAAAACTATTACCGTAAAGCAACGAGCCTATACTTCGCTTAGCGTGAATGTATCGGGCGGTAAGGCCGAGGTTGATTTAGGGGCTTCTTATTGCGCTCCAGCTGACGTAGCTATTCTTGTTAAGGAAGCGGTGGATCAAGGGGTCACTGAGATCAGCATCTCGGGCGACATTCAGTCGCTTGGCTTTGGCACAGACAATTGTGTGTTCAGGGATGAGATTTTAGGAGCTTCTGGCCAAATCAAGCTTGATTTCACCAATGCCGAGGGTTGGCCGTCTGACGAAAACGGCTATGCGCAGGTGCCTGACGAAGCTTTCAAGTCAGTGCAAGGGATCAAAGAAGTGGTGCTTGGCAAGAATGTGCAAGCAATTGGTCGCTCTGCCTTTACCATGGCGAGGTATCTGGAATCGATATCAGCCGAGGGGTTGGTCATGACTCATAATTTCGCCTTCCAGTATTGTTACCAGCTCCAAGATGTATACATGCCAAATCTCAAAGAGACAGGGCGATGCTCTTTCCACAACTGTAATTTGACAAAGATTACCGAGGAGAATTTCCCCAGCCTTACGAAGCTTGGCGGAAGCTCCTTCTGGTACTGCGAAAATGTGACGGAGGTTGACCTGCCTTATGTGGAATATGTAGGCGTGCAGGACTATGAGGATACTGAGTCGACTGACTATACTGCTGGCATGGCACTTGCCAACCTCACTAATTGCACTCGCATCAATCTGCCCAAAGCAACTTTCCTGGGGAAATATGCGGTGGCTTGGAATCCTAACCTTGAAGAGCTTAACTTGCCAGAGGTAAAGACACTCCACAGCAATGCTCTGTATGAATGCCCAAAGATTGTGGATGAGTTGCGGCTGCCCAGTTGCACCTCGATTGCCAATCATGCCATCAATATTGCATCGCTGGATGTGCTCTATCTCACGTCTCCGGATGATATTGAGATTGACGAGGTGCCTTTCGGCTTCCAATCGCGCGAGACTGTGCTCCACCTCAACATCAACAAAGAAGACGAAGTTGAGCCCGAACCCTATCTCCCCTACAAGATTTGGCGCACCCTCCGCTTCAAAGACATCATCTTCGAAGAATAGATTAATTCCCCCCATACCCAATAGAGTGGTTGTGGCAAACTTTGCCACAACCACTCTTATAGTGATAAGGTTACCAATTCCTTGCCAAGGTTGTTTAGGGCACTTTGAATCTTTTTTCTTGCAGCTGCTCTCGGCTTGCTTATTCCGTTAGCGTAGTTCCACAACTGTTTTTGGTTAATTCCTGTGAGTCGCTCCAAAGCGGCATTAGTGAATATGCCAGCAAAATGCTGGAGCAATGTCTGGGTGTCGTATTTCCATTCAATGTCAAACCCACTCTCAGATTGCAACAGTTCAGGCCATTGACTTTTGGGTAGATTTTCTTTGATAAGTCTTATGGACTCAATTACATCTGCTTTGCAATCCTCTATGGTGTCGCCAGCTCCATAGATACCGTCAGCGTTGATAGCGAATGCTCCGTAGTGGTCATCGCTTGCTCCTATTTGTACGATAATCTTTTCCATAATAAAGCCACTTTGTTTTTGGTCTCAAATTATATTTATGTTGAATTTATGAGAAAAAGGGAGGGGCTTATTCAAGCCCCATATCCCTCGCGATTTTCCTCCTCAGCGGCTCGTACATTTCCTTAGCTCCATGGTAAGGGACTGGAGGCGAGACTTTATCGCCCTTCACATAGAAGTAGTGGCTCCCTTCAGCATTTCGGAATGTCCAGCCGTTGCTGACAATCTTTCGGTGGAACTCGGTGTACTTCATAACTAAAGAGGTTATTTCAACGAGGCAAAGTTATGAAATGTTTTTCATTCCACCAAATTAAATAATGGAAAAAGTTCTATATTAGAAATTGGTTATAGGGAAATTTTTCTATTATTTATCCTATTAACAATATGGTGAGATTTTTTGTTCACTGTATACGCATCGATTGCCAATCATGTCATCAACGTTCCCTCTTTGAGTATGCTCTATCAAACCTTCGTTTCAAAGATATCATTTTCGAAGAATAGATAAGTTTACTCTTGGCTAGCTTTACTGTTGGAATTCATTCAAAAATCAAAGGAATCTCTACAATTTTTGAAACTTACTTGTATCATTCCTGTATAATCATTACATTTGCACTATGAAATATGTAAGAGTAATACCTGGTTATGATTA
Source organism: Bacteroidales bacterium (assembly GCA_020860445.1). Lineage (GTDB taxonomy): Bacteria > Bacteroidota > Bacteroidia > Bacteroidales > Muribaculaceae > CAG-873. The sequence continues at coordinate 6,673 of JAJBUH010000264.1, forward strand.
CCTTTGGAGTGAAATCCACCGAATGCGTTTTATTTCACTAATTGAAGAAGACAATGAAAAGTAAGGCAATAGAATTTCTGGAAGCTCATGAAAGCGAAACACCCAGTCGTTTCTTTGAAAATGCAAGAAAACGGAAGGCTAATCGCCTTTGGTATAAATACACTCGCGGTGTAGCTCTGGCTTTGATAGGCTACATGGATGACCATCATCTGACAAAAAAAGAGTTGGCCGAATCCATGGGTGTGACGGTGCAATATCTCGGACGCTTGCTGCGCGGCGAAGAGAATCTAACTTTCCAAAGCCTTTCCCAGATTGAGGAAAAACTCGGTATAGAATGTTTCCAACCAGTAAAACCTGAGCCAATGGAGGCTCCCCTCCCTGCATGAACTCCCTAACAAGAGCATACTGAAATTGAGAAATGAACGTTATCTTTTCTTTTGTTGGGAAGAAAAAAAATCGTTACATTTGCAGCTGGAAAATAAGATAATCCTTAATGACATGAAGATAACAGTGATAACGGGAAGCGCGCATCGCCATGGGACATCGGCGATGCTGGCCGATGAATTCATCAAAGGCGCCCAGGAAAGGGGGCACGAGGTGTACCGCTTTGACGCGGCATTCAAGGATGTGCACCCTTGCATAGGGTGCGACACATGCATCAATCTGGGCAAGGTGTGTGTGTTCAAGGACGATATGCTCGAGCTCAATCCCCATATACTCGAGGCCGACGTGCTGGTGTTTGCCTCGCCGATATACTATTACAATATCAACGCTCAGATTAAGGCGGTGATGGACAGATTCTATGCCAACAATGCGGCGCTGCAGGGCCACAAGAAGGCAGCATTGCTGCTGACGATGGCCGATGAAACTCGCGAATCGGCTGATGGACCAGAGGTTTTCTTTGACCGATATACAGCTTATATGGAGTGGGAGAATCTGGGCGTGATAGCCGCCACCAGTTGTTGGACGGTGGAGGATATAAAGAAAACAGATTTCCCTCGCCAAGCGTACGAGTTGGGCAAAAGCCTGTGAGCCCCGCGCAAAGCGCGGGGAGAGGGAGGGAAGAAGAGAGGCCAATAAGGCTAGATGAAACAACCCCTCCGGGGTAGCCCGAGAATAAACAAACAAGAAAAATGGAAGAGATAGAACTTAACGCGCATAATAAGGAGGAATACCCTCCGATGCATACGGCTGAGCATTTGCTCAACGGTTTGGTGGCTAAAAGATTTGGATGCGGCAGGGCCTTTTCATCACATGTCGAGAGGAAAAAGTCTAAGCTTGACTACCGCTTGGCTCAGCCAATGACTGATGCCGAGATTAGGCAGTTGGAGGAAGATATCAACAAGATTATCGCCGAGGATGTGCCGGTGTGGACTGAAATGGCCCGTAAGGAAGATGTAGCCGCTCGCTTCGACCTGGAACGGCTGCCTGATGATGCCTCCGAGACGGTGAGGATTGTGCATGTAGGCGATTATGATGAATGCCTATGCGTAGGCACCCATGTAGCCCACACTGCCGAAATCGGCCGATTCCGCATTAGCAGCAGTCGGTGGCAAGACGGCGTGCAACGCCTGGTGTTCAGATTAGACACCAATTAGTGATATCGATAGTCACATTAGTCCCTATACACAGATTACACAGATGCCACACAGATACTAATCTATTGGAATTGTATTACATAGAGGCATAGACATGCCGACAGATTCCACAGATAACCATCCGGAAGAATCTGTGGAATCTGTCGGTGCTTAGCACCTCTATGAAATATAAGACAAGCAAATATACTAAGTAAGTCTGTGGCATCTGTGTAATCTGTGTATAGGGACTAATCAATATAATTAGTTTGCTTTTATTTCCAAAAACCAAATGCTAAAAACCAATCATGAAGAATAAATGCGCAAGTTGCCCGACCCATGCCTGCTATCAGGGCAAGAATTGCACGGGCATCGACCATGAAGATATTATAGCAATGTATACCCCCGAGGAGAGGCGCATCATGGAGGCTGCCGCTTATGTCGAGGGCACTTTCTATAGCGGCCTTACCCGCCTGCAGGAGACGGCTGAATTTGCCAAGGCGATGGGTTACAAAAAGCTGGGCTTGGCGTTCTGCCTCGGGCTGCACGACGAGGCCCACTACATTGAGCGTTATCTGCAGAGTCAGGGATTTGAGGTGCTGAGTGCCTGCTGCAAGAATTGCAGCGTGCCCAAGAGCGACCTGGGCCTGACGCAGGTGAATCCCAAGGCGCAGCATGAGGCGATGTGCAACCCCAAGATGCAGGCTCATTTCCTCAACGAGGCCGGAGCCGAGCTGTTTATCAGCTGCGGCCTATGCGTTGGCCACGACGCCATCTTCAGCGCCAACTGCAAGGGGCCAGTGACCGTGCTTGTGGCCAAGGACCGCGTCCTGGCCCACAACCCCCTCGGCGCCGTCTACAGCCGCTACTGGAAAAAGAAGCTCAAAATCCAAGACCCCGACGAGATTTGATTGCCAGTTCGCTTAGGATTGGTAATCGTCAAATTTCACACGCTATCGGCTTATTCCGACTTTGTAGAGTTGCCTTTGGCTACCAGTTGGTGGTTGCGGAATACGAGGTAAAGAGGGGTGAGTGGAGTGCCTCTCAGCAGGGGGCTTTCCTCAAGGTGGGTGTCGGAGATGTATCGCTTAAGCTGATCGCAAGCCTCATCTACATAATGCTTGACATCCTTGTCTTGAGGCTTCATGTATTTCAGCTCAATCAAATAGCTATGCAAGGTGGGGCAGGTTGGCGCATTTTTGGGTACAAGCAACAAATCAGAATATCCCATATTGAGTTCCAATTCAGGCCATATCGCAAAATAAGGTGAGAAGCACAAGAGCCCTCGCAGAAAACCTTGCACATCATATTCACCGCCTTTAATATTGCGTAGGCTTGAGTATCGCTTGACAATTTCGCCTATCTTTTCCGCCAAAGGTTCCCAATTGCCATCGACAGCGGCAATCCGGGCTGTTGCTTGCATCTCTTTGCTTGTCTGGTCAATGTCGATGTCTTCGGATACGATGTTGTCAAGCAGGTATCTGAGATACAAGTCAGCCATTGTGCGGTTGGTCACGGTGAGCCGAGAGAGGCCATCTTCATTCCAGCCATTGAAAGAGAGGGTGCCGTAATAGAAAAGCATGCTCTTGAAGTTGGCTTCGTCTCCCACCTCAGATGCTGGAAATTTCTCCTCAATATAGCCGTAGGTGCTGCCAGTAGCGCAAATTTCTCTGATGATTTCTTCTCTGCGTTTGCGATTTTTTAAATCCTCAGATTTCACCAAAAAGTCGAGCTTCTGATAATCTACTCGTGCGTCTCTGTCGATGAGGGTCCTCGGTGCTTTTCCTTGACTGATGTAGTCTCGCAGGTATCTTAGCACGCTTTGCGTATTGTAAATAGTGGGCTCAAGGCCGTAGGATTCGTCGGAGAAGCAAAAGTTGTCATACCAAGGTTTCATCTCAGCAATCAGCGTCTCTGGATCGCACTCTATATGGCCTCCCTCTCGGTAGTAATTGATCATGGCCCTGAGCTCGGCTTCTGTGATGCCTACAGCCGCATTGAATCTGGGCATAAGGGATACCATGTCGGCGATGGAGAAGCCGGAAGTCAAATCATCGTATGTGACGGGTGAAACTCCGGTCATGAATATCCTGTCGAAAGTGCCCTTTAGACCTTTGAAGAAATCGCGATAAAATCCATCGCCATGGGTGATTTCTTCATGGGCTTTGACACCGCGGGCTGCCAGCACCACATTTGTGAAGTTGTCGTACTCATCAATAAAAAGATATAGCTTCTTATTCATAAGATGAGTGATATCCACAAGCCTGACTATTGCATTCTTAACAGAATTACTCGATAATACCTGTTCTCTTTGTTGAGGAGTGTAATAACCAGGGTACCTGTCAAAAAAATCAATCAGCTTGTAGAAGCAGTACTCCCTAAAGTGGGCTGGCAGGTCATCGGAATACCCTTCTACTTTTGAGAAATCAAGTTGAAGCACGAAAAAAGCGTTGGCCAAGGATGTGGGGTTTTCCCCAATGGATAGATTTCCGAAATAATGGTTGAATTGTTCCTTGGCATTGATGTCATAGTAAGTCATCATCATGCTAGAAAACAATGTCTTCCCCATCCTTCTGGGTCTTACCAAAAGAATGAATTTCTTTTGCGCCTCTAATGCGCGTATGTAACTGGTCTTATCAATATAATAGTAATCTTCATCGATAAGAGTCATAAAATTGTCAACATCAGTCGGAATCTGTTTCATTTGTCTCCTCCTCGATTTTCATTTCTGCAAAGTTAATAAAATTATCGGATTCTACCAATAAGTTTTATGAGGCTTAGGTCCATAGCCCCATTGTCGGGCTGTCATTATGTATCGGCCTAATTGATTGCGTTGAAATAAGGCGTCGCGTACTTTGTTTTCAATGATTATGCAATGCTCAAGCCCTCGGATTGAGATGTCGATATTGGAGGCCTCCATCTCAATCTGCGCCTCTGCGAAATCATCTATGGGCAGAGAGGGCAGGGAGCGAGAGAGGAATAGATTGAGAATGGGCAGATTGCCATTGCAATCACGATATCTGAGTAATTCTCCCAATACCTTGCTGATATCAGGCTCTTCTGCTCCCATATACCCCAAGGCATTGAACTCGAAATGCTGCCGATGCGGGGATTGCCGCTGCAAGGCAGCGAAATCCTCAGCGAGACCAAGGCTTTGCTCCGCCTTGGACTGCCTATCTGCCTTGTATTCATCTATAAGATCAAGGATATGGGCGTATGCATTCTCGGTTTGACTCACTGTTTGATGTTTTTGGCAACTCTCTAACTCCAGCTATGGAATAGAAATGGCCTCCAAGATACTGAGGCATTATTAGAGAGGTCCTTTTATCGTTTGCGGTGGTATTTCTGGCGCGGATGGCGCGGATGGTCTGGATATAAAAGTTCAATTATTTCATTTTGTATGGCTGGTTGTAGGTAGGACTTAGTGAAATAACTTTTATTTGTCACTTCCATTAAACGCATAAGGTCGATGGTAGAATATTCTTTATTATCTTCCATCTTGTCCCACAACGATTTAACTTGTGTGGAGCTTATGTGGTACTTATGTGGTACTTGTGTGGTACTTATGTGGTGGGTGAAAGGCTCTTGGTTGTCAACTGTATCGGTAGGTGTATACTTACTTGTATCCTTGCTTGTATCTGTAACTTGTTCGGGAGTTTGTTCGGTTGTACGGGGTATTTTGCGTTTGAAGGATACTGCGACCCCACCCTCTGTTTCTTCAAACATAGGCAACTCCATGCCAGACTCATTGAAGGCCTTGCAGATTTTATGGATTCCGCGGCCCCATGTCTCAATCATGCCTGCCAGATAGAATACTCTTGCAATCTTTGGATTGCGTTGACGTGACTTGTGCTTTTTCAGCAACGTATCAACATTCATATTCTCGGGCAGAGGTCCCTCGTTCCAGAGTTCGATATGGTCGTCATATACCCACATCATTATGCCAGAGCCTCTTTGATCTCTGTGGACTATGGCGTTGTATAGCATCTCTCTTAAGGCATCTTCGGGGACTTCTAAGGGGGCTACGCGCTGCATACCTTCATAATGTATAGGCAGAATCAGATATTTGGATTTCAAGAGTTCTACCACCTTATCTGCCATTTGCAGAATGTTGCCCTCTACGATGTCGTCAAAGAGCAAATCACTCTCATCTACGCCAAAACGTCCGATTTTGAATTGTATCCCAGTGAAATACTTTTGAGGCCGTTTGCCAAACAATAGTATAGCAGCATTCTTCAAGGCTCCTGTTTCAGCCAGTAAGTCAAGGCTATCAAGCACAGTATGGGTGTCCTCGTTTTGCAAAGATGAGTCTATGCGATTGGCTTGTATTCCCTTGCGTAGGAAGTAATCGATAGCGCCACGGTCAATCACATCTTCATTATAAGGCAAGCGTTCTATATCATCCCATGTGCGCCCCATCTTGCGCATCAAGAATTGTTGTAGGGCTGCTCCATTTAGCACTTGCTTTGTCGAACCAGCCCGATAATGATAGGCTCCTCTAAAAGAAATGGGGATAGGGGAGGGTTCTACTACTATCTCAATATATTCCTTATTATCCTGGACATGGAGATTGACATCAGCCACTATGCCAAGGTAATTGACAATTTTGTTAGGGATGTCCTCCATAAGCCGTTTTGCATCAGTTACGCCAACTATTGACTGGTCATCGGCTATGCCTATGTATAGGCTGCCTCCTTGGGCATTGGCAAATCCGCAAATCCACTTCAGATATTCTTCGCGCCAGGATTCCTTGTATTCTATATTTTGGGTCTCGCTCATCAGATTTTTAGTTTAAGGTACAAAGGTAAGGAAAATCTTTTGATTTGAGAGTGAGAAATCAAAGAAATTATCCATCTAATTTTGAATAATTGGAGTTGGGAGTGGTTAAATATAAACCGCACTCTCGGGGTTGGTGAGGAGGACACCCTCCATTAACACAATGGTTCACAACTTTGTGGACCACAAAGTTGTGAACCTCGGAGGAAGGAATTCTGATTCTATTAGAAAGGGATAATGGGGCAACCTGCGCAGGCTGCCCCAACAGGTATGGAAAAGTTGTAGAGAATCAGAGAACGAAATTATTTGATATTTAAGAGTGCCTTGATGTCGTTGACATATCTTTCGAAGGCTTGGCGACCCGTTTCGGTGACTTGGCATATAGTCCGAGGCTTTTTGCCAACGAAGCCTTTGGTTATGGAGATGTAATTAGCCTCTGACAGCTTTTCGAGTTGCACACTTAGATTGCCAGCCGTAGCCTGTGTCTTCTCCTTGAGGTAGACAAAGTCAGCCTCGTTGACATTCATCAATATCGATATCACTGAAAGACGAAGCTGCGAGTGCAGCAAGGGATCAAGCTCTTTCATAGCGCAAAGCTTTATTGCGGATAATATAGCCCGGCACTATAAACATCAGAGCGAATGAAAGAGCAAATAAGGGATATACCCAATATATCGACAAGGGAATTCCGCTAAGCAAGCACCCCGTGATAAAGGCACCTGCTACCATCGAAAATGCGCCTCCCAACATCATGCATTTCTCTTGAATCACTGTGCCTTGCACGAAAGCTCCTATGCCTACAACGATAAAGGCAAATAAGAACATCATAATCCAGACATCTTTACCTCCAAAGAGAAAGAAACCCAGACACATAAATGTGGCGATTAGAGCACTCCACCCTACCATAGCCCATATCGCATTGCTCAAGCGATCGGTGTAGGTGACCACCTGACCTCGCTCAGCCACGCGACGCCGCACACGCTCTGTGTACGCGCCACCAACGACCCATATAAGGAAAAAGAAGAAATTCATTGCCGGATGGTTGAAGAAGTACAGCAACAAGGTAACGAGTAGGCATACTGCCACGCAAAGCCATCCCCAGAACAGGAAGATGTTGCCGTTTGTGACAGTGAGCCGCTGTTTAGAGGCCTGAATCATGTTGGTGATGATGTCGAGGCTCTGACGCTCAGTCATTGAATTCGATTCCATAGAAATTTGTTTAAGTAGTTTACAGAATAAACCAAATCGCGCAATCTGATGCCGTCCCATTGAACGACATTGCAAAGATACGACAGTTTATTTTATAAACCAAATTATTCTATAAATTATTTTGCTAAAAGATGTCAACACTCATTCTTCTTCAACAATTAAAAAACTCACTGAAATAAGTGTGGGGTCATTTTGAATTTAAACAAAAATGCATTTTTCAGTGCTACGCACTGAAATTACCTTCATTGATGGAAAATTCTTATTTCCTCATTCTACAATAAAACTTATGCGTCAACGGCTTGGAAGCGGTGATGCACTTTGGGATATTGGTTGGGGTAATACACTGGATCATGTTGTGTGACGGTGACATCCAATACCGACGAGGTCAATTCATTGATCAGCCAGTACTGTTCGCCAGAGCCTTGTAGGTAGAGGCAAATCACAGCGTAGTTTGGGGTAGTGAAAGCCCAATCAAAATATATCACAGCGAGGATAGGCTCATCATCGTTGGTCTGGGCTTGGATGACATAAGAGCCTTTACAATTTGAATTGAATTTCCAAGTCGAAGTAGAGATATACATAGTACCATTGGGCAGATTTCCCACTTGATTATCTACCCATTCATGGGCCGTAAGCAGAGACAGGATGCGTATTTGGTCATCCTCCAAATAGCTCGCTCGGGTATCGCATGAAGCCAGTCCTCCCATTACTGCCAATAGGAGGCATAGATTAGGATATTCCCTGGTTCTCAATCTCATAGTCCAAAGATGTTATTTCGATTTTGGCAAAGTTACCAAAATTCCAAGAAATAACTACGGCCTTGAGCAGAGTATTTTACCAGCAGGCAAAAGAATTAAAGATAGGTTAAACACCACTGGCGGAAGACCACATCCGAGAAGGCGTAACCCTGTGGGGTTATCTCTATCAGCTCCTTCTCAATTAGGGATTTTTGAATGCGGTCAATATTTGATTTGGTACCCATGGGATATAAAGCTTGCACCTTCTTGTCGCCAAAGCCTTGTGTTATGCCAGCGCCGAGAGCCCGCAGAAAATTGATCTGATAAGTGGTGAGATTGATCGTCTGCTGTACAAATAGAGCTGAGCATTGGTCCATCAAAAGCTGGTATCCTTGCTCGACAGAGGCCTCTGTGGCTTCCTTGTCTGTGACTGTCATCACATTCCAGGCTAGTTGTTGTACATAGGAAGAATAATCCTCCACTTTGTGGCATATTGCTATGGCCACAGACTCAGAGATGCTTTTCCCACCAGCCTTAAATCTCTGCTGAATGTAGGGGACCCATTTGTCAGTAGGAATTCGTTTAAGCATCATTATCTCTCCGAACTGGTAGAAAGGCTTTTTCACGCTTTGGAAAAACTCGGTCATCATGTGTTTCTTGCTGCCAAAAAGACAATACGACACATTGCGTTGTTGTTGCCATGCCGTACGCAGGCGCTTCTGAATATTCAGCGAGTCAGCGTACTCTCCTATCTGCTGGAACTCATCAATGCAAACCACCATGCGGTAGCCGTGCTCCTTAGCTATAGTTTCGGGGAGTTGCAATATCTCTTCAGGAGAATAATTCTCTGGCGTTATGCCTAACGAAAGGGTGAAGTCTGTGCCCGGCATGGTCACAAAGGCCACCTTTGGGGCCACGCGTGTCAGGAATTTCTTTACATTCTCCAATACTCTTCCTATTTGCGTAGAAGTAGCCTTCAGCACGGCACTGGCAAATTTGTTATAGAAGTCATACTCGCTGCGGCAATCGTAAATGTCCATAAATACCACCTTGATGTCAGGACTCGAAATCTCTGACGCTACCTTTTTGACCAACGATGTTTTCCCTAATCGCCGAGGCGAAATGAGGATGGTATTAACTCCAGCCTCAAAGTTCATCTTCAGCCGCTTGGTTTCCTCCTCTCGGTCAGTGAAGTTTTCTCCCTCCACCCATTTGCCGTATACGAAATAATTTTCCATAATCTTACCATTTCTCATTGCAAAGTTAGCAAATTCCTCCGAGGTTCACAACTTTGTGGTCCACAAAGTTGTGAACCATCAGATTTTCTTTTCGAGGAGGACGAGGCGAACGGATTCGAGGCCGTTGAAGTCGCAGGGCACTACGTCGGCCTCGGCATAGCCAAGCTGGGAGGCTCCCTCAGCCCAGCCGTTTATTTCTCAACCATAGGGCCATGAAGCGGTCATAAACCTGATAGCCATCGAGGGTATCAAGGATAAACTCATTGGCAAGGAGGTAGGAGAGGGCGCGGTTCACGCTGCTTGTGGCTTTGAGTTGATATTTCTGGATAAATTCTGCGCTGTTTATGGCTTTGACCGTTCCCTCTGCGGCTACAGCTTGAAGCAGTTGCTGCTGATTGGCTGTGAGCATGCTGTATAGTTTTTGGAAATTATACTCCTCCTCATTGATAATCATGCGCATTATCTCATCAACATTGGCTTCTGATACTGGGGATTGCCCTATCTCATAAATCTTGTTGAGCACTCGCTGGATATACCAGGTGTGGCCATAAAGAGACGAGTAGATTTTGCTGAACACCTCCTCGGGGAGCATGATACCCTTTGATTGGAGATGGGCTACAGCGAATTGGTAATATTTCTCCTGGTCGATACTGTCGATGTTCATCTTCTGGGTGCTTTGGTAGAATGGCCGCTTGGGCGAAGAGAACATCTCATTCATGATATGCCTCTTGCTTCCCGAGAAAATGAAATGCACATTGGGCATGAATTGGATGTATGAGCGTATCAGCGCCTCTGTGCCCTTTTCGGGATATTCTGAGATTTGCTGAAACTCATCAATAGCTATTACGCATTCTTTGCCACTATGGGTAAGGTAGGCGAAAATTTCTTTCAATGTGGTTTCAGCCTGATTAGGCTGGATGTCAAGAGTTACGGTAGGGGTACCAGAGAATGGATCAGTAGCAATCTTTGGCCTACAGCTTTTGAAGAATTCTGAAAGCCGATTGAGCCATTTCTCGCTGATGGTGTCAAGTTGGCCCAGAATGGCTTGGGCCAGCAGTTGGATAAACTCCCTTAGCGAATTAGTTGAGAAAATGTCGATGTAGAAGCATTTTATTGATGGCTCCTTTTCATTTAGCTGATGAAAAGTATTGAAAATGAGTCCAGTTTTCCCCATGCGTCGAGTGCTCATCAGCGTCACATTGCGACCGTTGGTGAGGGCAGAGCAAAGAGCTTTGGTCTCCTCCTCTCGGTCGCAAAAGTATTCGGGCCCTTGGTACCCGTAAATCAAAAACGGATTCTTGTCCTCCATAATAAAAGAAATTTTGGTAGCCTTACTCGATAGCGCGATTTGCGCAGCGCAAAATGCGCTACGCAAATCGCGCTGCAAAGATAAGCATTATTTCCCTAATGTCAAATTCCTAAGACAAGAAAATTTACTTTTTGATCCCATAGATTAAGGGGAAGCCATTGCTGGCCCCCCTTAATTATATGAAAAAGCTGTTGTCCTTATCTTTGTTCACAACTTTGTGGTTGTGAACCCTAAGATTTCCTTCTCAAGCAGTGCGAGACGCCCAGATTCTCCTTCCGTTATATTTAATTCCCATTGACTTCATTTCCCCTCTTTTTCCTCTTCCATCATGCTCTTTCGCAAGGTAGAAAGATAGGAGGGTGCTATTCCCAGATATGTGGCGAGAGTCTGAGAGGAGATATGCTGCAAAAGCTCAGGATATTTACCAAAAGTATGTAGACGCGAACGGCTTTCTTTTTCACTCAAAGCCTCTAATCGTTGTCGAGCAGATCCTTTTATAACATCTGTTTTTATCTCACTGCAATAGAGCTGATGTATTGCCATTAGGAATGCCCAAAGGCAAATCTCATGAGACCGGAGAATCCACTCCATGAATTGGTCATAATTCCATTTGAGTAAGCGTATTTCTGTACACGCCCTCATAAACCAACACGATTCCTCGTTTGACACAAATCCTTTTGGCGAAAGAAACATGGTTCCTATACTGCCAAAGCCATAAGTAACCTCTCTTTCACCATCTTCCCAGCCTAACCTGTACAATCCCTCCACTATCAGATATACTGATCGGTTTATGTCTCCTGCTTCGATAATGGCTTCATTTGGGCCATATATCTTCATTTGGCCCGAGTTAAGAAATTCCAATAATAATTCTTCAGAGGGGAGATTGGGTGTCTGTCTTTGTAATTGTTTTATGAGAGCAGAAAAGTCATACATAATTAGTGTTTGCTGAATTAATGTAAGTTGTTGATATTTAAGATATTTAACTC
>JAJBUH010000257.1 GCA_020860445.1 Bacteroidales bacterium
TAAACATAGGAATAAGGCAATTTTGAGTCAACCAAAATCAGGAAAACTCAGGGATCAATATCCCTATGGCAATTGAAATAAATTGTTCCAAATTTGTCTGAAATTGTTCGAGATTTGTTCGAGAATTAGTGAAGAATAATATAGAACCACATTCTCAATAAACTGTTAAAACATTAATATTTAATTATTTAGCTCTATTACTTTATAAGCTGATGGACTAAAAAATTTGTTCGAGAATACCCGAAGATTGGTCGAGAATTGACCGAAAATACACTTCTGGGTTAAAAGGAACGAAAAATACGAGAAAGTACGAGAAAGAACCTTTCCGAACAGATATTTATTTGTTTATCAATGAATTATCTTTCGAGTAAAAGTACGAAATTTACTCGAAATTTGTTCGAGAATACTCGAAAATCGTTCGAGATTGGCCGAAGATGAGATAGAATCGGCCGAGATAAGACGAGATTTACTCGAAAAAAGAACGAAAAAGTACGAAAAAGAGTCCTTCTGAAATAGATAATCGATTGTTTAGCAATTGGTTATATTTCGAGTAAAAGTACGAAATTTACACGAACTTACACGAGAATTGGCCGAGATTGTTCGAGAATTGTTCGAGATTGGCCGAAACAGATCTCTGATTCGGGACTAAGAGGCACTGGAATACTCACTGAATCTGAAAAAACAGAGATTTAGAGGAAAAGTGCACCAAATGGTGGTCCACCATTTGGTGCACTTTTATTTTTTTTGTAACTTTGCGGTTGTAAATCTGAATTTTATGAGCAAAGTATTCGTTTACGGAATGGCCGTTAAGGGCGACAATTTCACCGACCGTGAGAAAGAGACTCGCCGCTTGAAGCTTAACTTTGAGAATGGCATCAATACCATCCTCATTTCTCCACGACGCATGGGCAAGACATCAGTGGTGCAAAAGGCTATTACCTCAATGCAGGATCATCCAGACGTAATCACCGTCTATATGGACATATACGATTGCCGCAGCGAATACGATTTCTACAATCGGTTTGCCGCTGCCATAATACAACAGACTGCCACTCGTGCCGATCAATGGCTTGAGAATGCCAAGACATTCCTATCCCGCATTACCCCTAAAATCGCCATGAGCGGTTTGGGCCCCAACAACGAATTTGCCCTGTATCTTGGTCTGACCCCTGAGACACATTTCCCAGAGGAAATACTAAACCTACCTGAAGCCATAAGCAAAAAGCGAGGCAAGCAAATAGTGGTATGCATCGATGAATTCCAGCAAATAGGCGAGATGCCCAATTCTCTGACTTTGCAAAAGCGGATGAGAGGCGTATGGCAGCATCAGGAGAACTGCTCTTACTGTCTGTTTGGAAGCAAGAAGCATCTCATGACCAACCTCTTCCAAAACCGCAGAATGCCATTCTACCAATTTGGCGAAATGATAATGCTGGATAAAATCCCAGCTCAGGATTGGATATCCTATATCCAGAATCGCTTTGAGAGCCGAGGCAAAAACATCAGCATAGAGTTTTGCCAGGAGATATGCGAGGCCACCGACTGCTACTCATCCTATGTACAGCAATTGGCATGGAATGTGTTTGCCGAGACCGAAGAGGCAGTCGACGAGACAGCCTTCAACAATGGCATCGAGGCCCTGCTGGCCCAAACCAGCGCCCTGTTCCAGCAGCAGATTGCCGCACTGAGCACATTCCAAATGAATATGCTGAGAGCCATTCTCGCCGGCCATCACTCTAAATTCACCTCGCAGGACATAATGAGCCAATTCAATCTCGGCTCCAAATCCAACATCGCCAAGCTCACCTCCTCCCTTATCGAGAAAGAGCTAATCGAGCTCCGCCCAGACGGCCTCTACTTCGCCGACCCCGTCTTTGCCCTCTGGTTCGCCAAAGACCAATCAGCAATGTGATTAAGAAGAGTAGTCAAGGTATTGCAAATCAACCTACTCTTATCCCTCTTACGAGAGCATCATAGAGTTCGTTGAACCAAAGCTGTTTGAAGAGAGTGTTAACCCGGTCTTCTGTGAGTTTATTGTATAGCTCGAGCTTGCTATTAATAAACTCAAGCAACTCGTTGTCAACCTCCTCGTTAAAACGGTCACGGATATTGTCTCGCGAATTGTCAGAATTGAAGTATAGCAGTAGCTCCTCATTGCTTGTGACCTTTTCTCTCAGCCGCTGAATGTCTACTTTGTCATCCTCGGTGAGGTCAAGTCCAAACATATCGTTTAGAGTCTTTATTATGACCGATAAGAATTCGTAGTCATCTTGAGGGGGCACAGTTGTTCTGCCAGACCCCATACCCTTCTCCTCCGAGTCGTTCGATTCAAGAGCAATTTTCTTCAGACCATCAAACTTTATCTTATAACTCTCCAGCAGAGTGCCATCACAAATCTCTCGCTTTTCTGCCTCAGTCATCTTAGCATTCTCTATACGTAGTTTCATCACCAGTAAGGCCACAAATTCATAGAGTTTCAACAATTCTGGATCATAGAATCGTTTGATATGGCTAAGAAGATTGAACAGCGACTTGTATGCTTGGCAATCTTTGCGGAATTCTAGATATAAGTCCTCTGGCGCACGAGACAACTGCTTGGCCCGGTCCACTACTCGGTCGAGAATGGGATAGACCTCTTCCTTACGAGTTTCCCAATCATCGCTCCAGCGGATAGAGGCAAAATCATCAAGGTCCTTTGCGGTAATAATGCCTCGATAATTCTCATCGTTAAGAATTTTGCTTTTTATCTGGAGCAGAGAGTCAGCATCCGTTTCATTTTCTTCGGGCATATAGTTTTTGCCATAGAAACGCATGAAGTCGGCTCTAAGATCTTTGGTATTATTGACGAAATCCAGCACCAGGGTAGAAGTCTTCTTGTTCCCATACTTGCGATTAAGGCGGCTGAGGGTTTGCACTGTAGAGGTACCACCAAGTTTCTTGTCTACAAACATTGTGTGCATCAAGGGTTCATCAAAACCAGTCTGATATTTGTCAGCAACGATCAAAATCCTGAATTGCGGTAATTTGAGCGCTTCTGGGATTGAGGTCTTGTTGGGTAGGTTATTCATCGACTGTTCGGTATACTCCATGTCCCCATCTTTCACTACGCCAGAAAATGCGACAAGAGCTTTATACGGCAATCTCATCTCCTGCATAATCTTGTCAAACTCCAGCTTATAGCGCACGGCGTGGAGACGCGAGCGAGTTACTAACATAGCACGCGCCTCCCCATCTATCTCTTTAGATGTCTGAGATACGAAGTGTTCTACCATTATGCGGCTCTTGCGTTCAATGGCAGTGGGCGTAACATCTACGAAGCTATTAAGGAGAGCCATTGTTTTCTTACGGTTATGTTCTTTATCGGGCACGTCCTGATTGCGCATCAGTTTATAGTACCGTTTAAATGACATAACATTCTCAATTGGATTGAGCACGAAACCTTCGTTGATGGCATCCTCCAATGAGTACAGGTCAAATGGCTCTTTTGTGCCATTCTCCCTCTCACAGAAAATTTCTATTGTTTTGGGTTTGGGTGTTGCAGTGAAAGCGAAGAATGACACATTGCGATGCGGACCCGTAGCAGAGAGATCAGCCTCAATGCGGTAAGCCAACTTATCAATGGGGTCTTCCTCTTGAGCTGCAACTCTATTGTCGGCAACCTCAGCCTCCTCAAGCGAAAGGGCTTTGCGCATTTGTCGCGCTGCGGTACCTGATTGGCTTGAGTGAGCCTCATCGATAATTACGGCAAATTTTCTTTTGGGATATTTAGTTACATCTTCGGCAATGACAGGGAACTTCTGGAGAGTGGTTACGATGATGCGCCTACGCTCCTCGATGGCCTTGCGCAGGTCTTGCGAGGTGCATTTGTCGTCGATGTAACACACTTCGCCATTAGTATGTTCAAACTGCTTGAAGTTGCGCTGCATCTGAGTGTCCAGTGCTACGCGATCGTTGACAACTATAATGCTGTCAAAAAGCGTATCCTCATCTGTATAATTTTGATACAGACTTGACAGGCGGAAGGCCAACCAAGTTATCGTATGGCTCTTGCCTGAACCAGCCGAGTGCTCTATGAGGTAATTATGGCCGCTTCCGCGCTTATGCACATCGGCGAGCAGGTTCTTTACGGCGCGGCGTTGATGCCAACGAGGAAAAATCAAAGATGTTGATTTCTTATCCTTAAGTTGACCAGTGTCGGGATTGTAGACTTTCTTTATGACAGTATACAGATTGACATAATTACTCACTAAGTCGATTATCGACTCTCGACGCAGAACATCCTTCCACAGATAGTCAGTGCGATAACCTTTGCTTTCAACTCCAATATTGGCAAAAGTCTGGTTATAAGGCAGAAAATATGTGTCTTCGCCCTCCAACTTAGTGGTCATAAATACTTGTTCTGTGCCCACTGCAAAGTGAACGAGACAACGCTTGAATTCCAAAAGCTTTTCTCCAGCCACTTTGCGGTCGCGCATATACTGCATTATGGCGTTGTGGTGGCATTGACCAGTGAGTTCGTTTTTGAGCTCCATCGTGATGATTGGCAACCCGTTGAGAAATATCACCATATCGATTGCAAGACGATGGGGCGCTCCCTTGTCCTTTTCAGAATAATGCACTTGACGCATTATCCCGAGGCGGTTTTTGTCGTAGAGTTCGATATGAGCAGAGGTCTTGTTATTAGCCGGGCGTGGATATATTAAAGAAATATGAGCACCTTCGCTGGCATCGAGTTTGTCCATTCTGAAAACATTGATAGTGCCATGCTGGTCAATTTCTTTTGAAACACGCTCAGCCAAGCGCCGTGTTGCTTGAGCTATGCCTCCTGTACGCTCTACCAGCTTTCTCCATTCTTTAGGCTGGGTAGAGCGTACAAAGGACACCAACTCCTCTGGTACTAGAGCAAGCCGCTCATCATAGAGCTCGTTGCCGAGTTTCCGGTACTCTCTATCTTCGCTTTCATATCCCTCTATGGGTTCTGAAGCTAAGCCAGAGACATACTGTTCAATCGTGGCTTTTGGAGCGGAAGTGAGATACTTCTCTATATGTTCCTCCATATATGTTTCATCAGGTTTCGACATAAATTCAATCTTTAGGTTTCCAATCACGCACGTCCACCTTACCAGTAACGGCCTCGGTAATCATAGCCTGTTTATATTCTGCCAACTCCTTTAGCTGAACTTCTAATTCACCAATAAGTTCATCAATCTTTCCGGTCTTTTCATCCAAGAAAGCCGCGATCTCTTGTTGTTCCGAGAGGGGCGGAATAGGAATTTGTAATTTCTTTACCTGTTCTTGATTTAGAATTGGTAAGGTCGCAGCATTTGAAAAAGACTTTAATACATCTTGAATAGAGGATAGATAATATGCGCCGAACATTGGACACAACTTATCAGAATAAATTATCGCATTGATCTGTTGATTTGCAGAACATTCATTATATGAAATACCCACCTTACCTAATGTGGCTCCAATTCCAACTAACAGGACTGTGTTTTTAGGGAATACCCTACATGCTTTTTCTATATATGCGGTTTCAGATACTTTCCTGTTAGAACTGCGGAGAACAAAACCGTTAAAATCACCTGGAGTATACCACAAACGAGCAGGATTTCCCCAGTATTTTTCTTCTGATGTCTTAGGGGTTGAGCCGGTTTGAATATCAGCTACAAAACCTAATTTCGTAATTTCCCAATGCTTGGGAATCTCACCGATTGAGTCGACATCGGAGTGGTGAAGGTCCACTTTGGGATTGAGGCCGTGAGTTACGGTCTCTGATATGAGTGAATTCCGATAAGCTCGTAGGTCTTCTACTTGCTTACGCTTCTCAGTCATCAATGCGTCAATCTGACCTATCACCCCATCCAAATATCTCGCTATGGTTTCTTGCTCTGATAAAGCTGGAAGCAATAAAGGGGTATTTGCCAATTTCTCTTTGGTTAAATGGGCAATACTTATTTGACTTACAATTGACCAAAAATAACCAGAGAAAGATGTAGCAGCTAAAAAATAAGCCAAGAACGACTGAGAAACAGTCTCTTTGGGGGAAAGTTTGTGAACAGAATTTTGGATATAGCAGTCAAAATGTTGAGGAACCCATTTTGACACTTTCCCGATGTCTCCACCTTCGTTCATTACCACGTCCCCTTCTTGAAGTCTATATTGCTCTTTTTCGCTATCTGAAAACCACATTGAATCTAGGTCCTCTATCCCCGAAAGTTCAAGCATAGCAACATTTCGGGATTTCAGATATTTTTCTAAAGTATATTTGCCCGTATCAGGACATGAAGACTGAAGCATTTTGCCCAAAACTACATCTACATGATATTTAAGCTTTGAGAGTCCCCAATGACTAGGTATATCTCCGAGCCAATCAATGCCAGAAGGCTTGTATGTCGGATAAGCTTTCATCAATCAAAGAGTTGAGAAATAAGGTGGGAAATGTGGGATTCACGAGCACGGATATCGGCAGCTATGGCAGCTGATGAACGAAGCGCCTCATGCTTATAGAAGTGGCGCGAGAAATTGATTTCGTAGTTAACTTTAGTCTTGGAGATGTCAACCCACGATTCTGGGTCGATGTGGGGAAGTACCTCGGTAGCGAAATATGCTTTCCAGTCGGTACCGATTTTTATCGACTCCGTATCAATCTTATCGGGCACCTTCTGCCCTTTCTTCAGCACCAACTCTCCTTTGGCATCGCGCTTAGGTTGGCATACAGTGAGTTCGTAACTACCGAAGAACTGATTAGGAAAAATGTGAGAGTATTCATTTTCCTCAAAATTTAGATAAAGATTGAGGATGCGCTCCACGTCAGCCTCAAGTATATCGTTGCGCTTGTTTCCGAGGCTCTTCTTGGCAGGGTGGCAGATGTCAGAAGCATTGATGAGTTGAATCTTACCGCGCCGTTCTTCTGACTTGTTGTTGGTAAGGAACCAGAGATATGTCTGAATGCCTACATTGTAGAAAAGATCTTTGGGAAGGGCTACGATAGCCTCCAACCAGTCATTTTCGATTATCCACTTGCGGATATTGCTCTCGCCGCTGCCTGCACCACCAGAGAAAAGAGGTGAACCATTGGTGACCACGCCGATGCGGGCTCCGTCATTCTCCATCTTGGAAATCATGTGCTGGAGGAAGAGGAGCTGCCCATCGGAGATGCGAGGTGTACCAGCCGAGAAGCGGCCATTAGGGTCGAGGCTTTCGTTGAGTACGAAAGCTTGGTCTTTCTTCCACGTCACGCCATAAGGTGGATTGGCCATGATGTAGTGAAAGCGGTTGGAGGTAAACTGGTCATTGCTCAAAGAGTTGCCTAAGCGGATGTTGCGGGCATCCTCTCCAGTGATAAGCGCCTCTGACTTGGCTATGGCATAGGATTGCTCGTTGAGCTCCTGACCGAAAGTCTGGATGGTGGGGCGCGTCTCTGGATCGCACATATCCATGATGAACTGTTTGCCGAGGTTCACCATACCTCCTGTGCCGCAAGTGGGGTCGAAGATGGTACGAATGATGCCGCGCTTATTGAGCTTGTCCTTGTCGGGTGTGAAAAGGATGGCTGACATCAGTCGGATGACATCGCGAGGAGTGAAGTGCTCGCCAGCTGTCTCGTTGCTTTGCTCGTTGGAGATGCGGATAAGTTCCTCGAACACATATCCCATATCATGGTTGTCATATCTCTCAGGCGAGAAGTCGAGGGTAGCCACTTCACGAATCATTTGATAAAGCAGCCCATTGCGATGTAGCCGAGCTATGACCTTGTCGAATTGAAAATTACGGAGTATCTCCTTCACTTCCGGAGAAAAACCGTTGAGATAATTGTCAAAGTTGATAGTGGTGTTTTTGGCATCGCCTAAGAGAGAGGTGAGGGTATGGCGAGAAGTATTGTAAAATTTCATTCCACCAGTAGCCTTGCGCAGGATGGGGTCGAGTTTATCTTCGGCTACCTTACCATAGAAATTATTGTAAGCTGCTTGGACCTTGGCATTGACTGGCTCAAGGATGCAGTCGATTCGGCGTACCACCACAAAAGGGAGAATCACCTCACCGATTTCGTTCTTCTTGAACGTATCTCTAAGCACATCATCCGTTATGCGCCATACAAAGCCTATGTCGGGTCGTTTATTATTTAGTTCCATATCTGGTCACCGTTATTTCTTGTTCACGATGCAAAGTTAATCATCACCTGTGCATTCAATCTGCATTGATTAGGTTAACTCATTAACCTATTTCTGATGGTCTTGTTTTTCGATACATCACCAATAATTTTCTTTGTCGGATCCTTTACCCCTCCAAGAATTTGATCACGTAACGTGATGCAACTTTTTTTAATTTTATCTATGTCTTTTGATGCTATTTCAAAAATTGTATCTCCAATAGAGTGAGCAGGAGCATGGAAGACTGATAGAAGACTAACTTCATTGTCTTCCTTAACAGTGTTCTTTCTCTTGGGATGAAAAAGTTTGAATCCTTTATCACATACTATGACATAGTAGTTGCTTATAATCTTTCTCGGATGTAGGGTATCGTTGAAAACGAACTCAAGCTGGAATTCATAGGGACGAATTGTCTTAAGGAAAGATTTTAGGCATCCATTTAATTGGTCTGCTTTCTCCGAACTAATCTTCAGGGGCATAGGCGTTACTATAAGAAGATGAAAAGTTGTTTCCTTTGCAAGCATTTTGGGTAATATGGCATTCAAAAGCATTTTCAAATTTTCATAACCGATATTCACACCTTCTTCCTCATTTTGGAGCAAGTAATTATCTGAAATAACGAGACTATTACATGGTGGGAGTGATAATTTTGCAAAAAGATTACTCCACCCATCTGAGTCACCTTCAATGACTTCTCCTTTATCGAGATTTTTTCGAAATGACAATTGTAGAATATTATCATCGATCTTATTCTCGCTTTGGACAATAACCCCATATTTATTAGACATGGTTTCAGCTTCTTCTGGGGAAATGTCAAAGAAGAACATAGAACGAGGCTTTTCTGCAATTTGAGATGGTTCTTCCTTCAAGGCTTTAAAATAATCGTCAAGCGCAATTAGAGGGATGTTATTTTTTAAGCAAAACTGACTTATATCTCCCTCAGGGTCGAGCAAGATATCATCCAACTCTTCGTCAGTTAAATTCAGACAAAGAATTGAATGATTTTTTATTATATTATGGAGATTGGGATAATCATCGTCGAAAATTGCGAGTGTTTCCAGAGAATCCTTTCCCATGTATATCACCATCTTCTTATCAACCATTGATTTTTCTCCTTTCTATTTTAGAGATGGTAAGCGCAGACGAGGCTGCTTCATCATAGAATCCTTCACCAAATTTATTCTCAAACCTTCCTGAAGTAAGATATTTCATATCATAAGGCACCCCATCCACAGGGAAGTAGTAGACCTTGAAAGGATTTTGGAGTTCAAGTTCCTCCTCCTGAAGGCCCATCTCAGCTACCAACACCTGGGTACGGCGGATTAGATATTCTGAGTGAGTTTCGATGAGAAACTTGAAACCTCTCTTCTCGTTCAATTCTGAGAAAAGGTCAGCGAGCTTGCTCTGCATTTTGGGATGCAGATTCTGCTCTGGTTCTTCAACCACAATTAAGGGATGCTGTTTCCGGTTTTTTGTCGTAAGAATTGTGGCAAGCTCCATAAGGAGTGTGACCAACTGGTTGGATCCCATTCCCATATCAGCAAGATGTTGCCAACAATCTTTTTCTGTTTCAATTTCAAGGGTATAACCCTCCCCTTCAATATTCTTTACTCGGTAATCCAACCCGACTTCAAGATTCTTCAGCCATTTCTTAAGGAATCGGTCAGGTTCTGTGCCAGGTTGAATATTTTCTCTGCTGAAACTATGGAGCACCTGCGCCATATAATCGTTGCGATTATCTATGGTGTACAATACTCGCTGGGTGACAGCATGGGCTTGAATATAGATGAGATCATCGTCTTTGTACAAACGTTTAAGGACAGCATCAAGATCACGGGCGGATTCTCGGAGTAGACTCATTTTGTCTTCCAAATACTGATGATTGGCCTCATGCGCTTCACGGGTAAATGTATTGTTCCTTTCAGCCAATAAGCATTCTATCTGAGCATTGAGGCCATTAGCGAACAAATCCTCTAATGTCTGTCCACTCTCTTCTTCCTCCTCCTCATCATTATCTGCTTCCTCATAATCCTCAGCCAGTACTAAATCAGGTTTAGAAGTTTGATATGCTACCCACTGATAAACTAGTTGAGCCAAGGGATTTTGAGGTATGGTGAAATCTTCACTCGAAATGAGTCCAATATAGTCGCTTGTGGGAATCACTACCTCCCCACTTTGAGTCTCTTCAGAGTTTTGCATCTCAACATAAGACTTCAGAACCTCTTTCTTTCTCTCCAGCTCAACATTGAGATTAGCAATTAAATCCAAATCATCAGTCTTTTTAATTGCTTCCTCAATTGCTGATATTTCTTCTTTAAATTGCGGAGGGATAAAAACATAGTCCGTCTTTTCTCCTGCTATGGTGAGGGTAGTATATTGTGGGGTACAGGTATAACGTATACCTCTCTTATAATCAATTATAACTATTTCATAGATGCTTACAAGAGGTGAATTCTCCTCTTCTGGTTTATCTGGAAATATTTCAAATGAAAGAGAGAAGTCACCAATCTCAGCACTCAATACAAGAGAATCCTTGCTCCCATATTTATGGGCGCGAGCGTAGGTACCAAGGTTTAGTTTATGTATATGATCCATGTCAAAACTAAACATGGGTTTCAATGAGTTACCAAAATGAGCATCACGCATCTTAAGGTCACTCATATTGTCGACCAGAAGAATAAGAGCCTTTAACAGCGTGGATTTACCAGTGTTATTGCCGCCAACGAGTATGGTGATTTCTCCAAATTCGAATTCGGGGAAATCGGCGAACCTACGGAAGTTTTTGAAGCTGATTGATTTCATGCTGCAAAGTTATTGTTTGTTTATGCAATCTTTGTGCATCGTAAAATATTTTTCTTTGAGGTCTGAGATTTTTTCGGCAATCTGGTTGCGAAAGTCTTGTGGCGCTATCACTTCAACTTGATTTCCAAAGGAAAGAATCAATGACTCCAGTTCTTTGTTGGGGATGACCTCTATCTGGATTATGCCGTTGGCCGCATCGATTACCCTTTGCGAGCCATGCAGCGGCTTCGAGACCACGTAAGGGAAACGCTTGGGGTCGAACTTCAATTTGATCTTTTCCAGAGGCGCATCGGGGATGGTCACGCCTATCACATCGTCAAAGTACTCTTCAAAGTCGATGTCAGTGTTGGCCACATACTCAATCCCAGAGGGAGACACTGATTCTATGCGGTCCAATGGAGCGGTGGTTATGCCACCAGCCTCGTTGCGCCCAAACAGGAACCACCGATTATTATACTGCTTGAGGTAATAGGGATGCAGAGTCCATTGCAGCAGAGTGCCATCGAATTTGCGATATCCAACCTCCAAGGTCTGCTTGTTAACAATGGCGTTGAATAGCAGAGCCAGCCAACGCTGGGCAGCAGTGTAGTCAACATTTTGGTCGAATCCTATCACCGAATCGCCAGCACCACTGAGGTTGAAGCGGTCTTCAAGCTTGGGCAAGATTTCCTCCATCCAGTCAAACTGAGGCATCCCTTTGAAGCGCCGGAGCATGAAGATGGTCTCGCGCAGCATGTCAAGCTCGTCTTCGCGCAACGGCTTGCTGTTGATTGAGAAGTCTGGGTCGCTGTATCGATAATATACCCGGCGCCCATCCTTGACGCTCTCAATGGGTGCGTCCCATCCCTCTGGGCTCTTCATGTAGGCGATGTCGCTCATCACCTGTCGGCGTTGCACCCCGTGCTCAATTCCGCTGTAATCGTAGATGGCTTGGCAGCACGCCTCAATGAGATCCTCGATGTAGAATCTCTTGTACTGCTTCCTGAAGCACCTGTCAAGTGCCTGGTAGCGAATCTGCGCGTGATGGTTGGTAGCCAAGGCCGTGGTATTCGATTAGTCGTCTATTCTCTGCAAATGTACATATTTATTCGGAATTGACAAAATCGATAAATGAGAAATTTTTTCAGATTGATGGACTGGCTATACAAATCTCTCCTACCACCACGCTTACCTCTCTGATGAATGAGGCGAGGATAGATTTTTGGGATTCTACATTGTCTGAGGATTCCAAGGCTTGGAGGATGGTTGGCTGGAGACTGCCTACACCTCTTGCATTATCCAAGTCATATTGGATAGGTCATTCTCAGCCCGATAAAACGTTGCCAATCTATGGAAAAAGCTGTTTGTCATCTCACTCAGAAAAATTTATCCCTGACTTACTTATCACTACAATAGATAGTAGGCGATTACGATTAAGTTGAGGAGCCTTGGGGTTTTTAATCAATCTCTATAAGGATTTCCCAAAAACCTCCAAAATCTGGGCCTACTCTACGGATAAATCCCCTCTGCTGAAGGACCTTTAGCGTATATTTAATCCCATCTATTGAAGATGAACTTAAAATTTCCTTTATTTGAGTTCTGCTTATATATGGATTAGTCTTAATCAACTGCAATACCTTTTTTTGTAGTTCACTTAGTCTCTGGGTAGTGTCCCCTTGGCTCTGGGTAGTGTTTTCGGTATGCACCTCCCCAGTCTGGGTAGTCTCCCCCTGCCTCTGGGTAGTGCTCTCAGTATACTTTTCCTCCTTTTGGGTAGTCTCATCCCCACTCTGGGTAGTACTTTCAGTATACTTTTCCCCACTCTGGGTAGTCTCCCCCTCCCTCTGGGTAGTGTTTTCAGTATACTTTTCCTCCTTTTGGGCAGTCTTATGGGGATTTTCAGTATAGTCCATTGGGTAGTCTTTGCCGGTGTAGTAGGAGGGGATGAAGCCGATGGGGTTCTCTGGGTCGTAGGTGCGATGGAAGATGACGGTGAATTTATCACCACCCTCATCATTGATGAATTCAATAGTCGGGTCTTCTTTCAAGGCACGTATCACACCCGAGCCAAGTCCACGATAACTCATGGTCTTGGCGCAGAAACTCGCCAGCAATGGATTCCTTGGGCATGAATTGCCTAGCTTCATCTCATCGACACTTATTTCTTCGGGCAGACAGCCGGGGCTTACTATCTCTACGCGATTCTTGAAGATAAGAAGCCGTATTGGGGCATCGATCAGATACGTGCGGTGGACCAGAGCATTTTGAAGCACTTCTTCCAGGGCTATTCGGGAAATCTCAAGAATCCCGAGGGTATTAAATGATCGACCAGCTTGCACAGCATATAGGCCCGAATCGCAATACTTAAGGCAGGCATCAAGAATTTCAGGTAAGGTGCCTACAAGATCACGACTGTCGCTATAGGCAGTGCCGGCTAAATCATTGCTATAAAAAGTCACCGCCTTCACAATGAATTGAGGCAAGGTCCATTCGGGATGGTTTCCAAAGAATAGAAGGCCAGCCATAGTGAGTTCGCCCTTTTCGTTGGTAATCTTCAGATTGCGGTAAAGACGATCAAGAGGCATATCAAAATCCTCTTTCTTTTTCTGGAAATTACGATAGAAGAATCCATCAAGAGCCTTTTGGTTAAGGTCCTCGATGCTGGTGCCTTTCACCCCTTCTTGATCGGGATGGTAATTATGGCATTCGTTAAACAGACGCAGTATCTGATTATTGGTCTTGATGACTCGCTTGTCTGGGCCCTGTTTCTTGAATATCTGCCCTTGCAGGGTTTTGTAAGGCTTATCCAAGCCGCGAGGGACATGCACCACTAATAGCATCTTACCATCTAACTCTACCGATTCCGTATCAACGTATATCGCCGGAACGACATTCTCATTGGCCACATTCGCAACGCGGCTTGAAATGTCTTGTATCTCTTGATAAGAGAGTCCGAGCAAATTCCCTGTCTTGTCATCTACGCCGAATACGATGTCGCCGCCTCTGCTGTTTGCAAAGGCGATAACTTCTTTGGCGATTTCATTGTTGTCGCTCCATCCTCTCTTAAACTGGAGGGTGCTGCTTTCGCCAAGGCTGATGAGATGGGAGAGCTCGGTATCTTTCATGGGGTGTCAGCAAATAAGTGGTAGATTTTCCACCGCAAAGTTACGAAAATTTTTGAGTTCGTTGCAGTTTAGACAGCATTTCAGGAAATTCATCTTCAGAAATTCCAAGGTATATAGGCATGAGTTGGTCGACGAGGGCGCTACGCACTTCGCCGTTGGGGATGCCGAGGCGGAAAAGGCCATCTTTGACTTCTTTGATGGTGAGATAGCCCGTCTGAAAGAGCAGAGGGATAGAATCCTCTGTGCTGTATTTCTCCTCCATACGGTCACTCTTTACCCAGATTTTTTGCAGTTCGAGCAAGTCAAACTCAGAACGAGTGAGATATTTGACAAATACCTTACTGGTCCCCGACTTAATCCAATAGTTGGCCAAACGCTTCTCGGCAAAAGCATTCAAAAGGCTAAAGGGATTATAGACCAACTCCTCGCTCTCCGTAAAACGATAACTGTCATATTTTTGACGCAGAGCCTCAATAGTATCCTCTCTGTTCTCATTCAATTTCTTAGACAAATTGTCAATGCCTTCGCAAAAGGCAGAGAGAAGTTCGTGCTGAGTGAGGCCACAAATAGCAGCAAACTGCGGATCCATAGAGATGTCGCTGTAATTGTTTGGCCCAGAGAAAAGGGTGTAGCTGCCAAAACGGGCCACGCCCGTAACCATACAGAATTTCACATACCTGTCCATCGCCTTTGGCTGCTTGTAAAAAGCCCTGAGCACATTGCTCATCGCCTCTTGCTCCTCCTTTGGAGAGTCAAGAGTCCCTAGGATGCCATTGTCATATTCGTCGATGAGTATGACCACTTCCTTTCCAAGACTCTTGGAAATGGACTCTATCAGCCAACTGAATCTATCGCCAACATCCTCGGGATTGCCTTCGTAATGAAGGCCGTATTCCTTCTCGTAGGCCTTGATGCGATTGGTGATATGGGCCTGCATCAACTCAGCGGTGGTACCCATGGTGCGGCTCATATCAAAATGCAATACCGGATAGGCCATCCATTCATCTTCCCGGTCTCCAATCCATGTGCCATCAAAAAGCTCTTTTTCTCCTCGGAAATAATACTCAATAGTTGACAAGAGCAGACTTTTGCCAAATCTCCTCGGGCGCCCCAAAAATATGTATTTGCTGCGCCATATTAGGCGAGCCACATATTCTGTCTTATCCACATACAGGTAGCCTCCCTTACGCAGAGCTCGGAAATCTTGGATTCCTATCGGATATCTTACTTCATCAAATCGTATCATTGTCAGAGCTTGGAATGGTCTTGATTCAGCTATAAAGCCTTACATCATGCAAAAATACAAAATTTCCGACAATTATGATAATGGATAACAAAAAAGCCATAGAAATTTTTATGGAGTGCGGGGAAGGTTACCTTGCAAAAACAAAGGTTGTGGGGTTGGCGCAAGGCATTGATTTAAGATTATGTTAGTAACGAAATCTGTTAATCACTGGAACAGCTGATCGGCAGTGACTACTGAATTGATGAGGCCAGAGTACTTGTTGCGCTTCAGGCCAATTGGGCTCACCAGGGTGAAGCGCAGTCCCTTGCGAGTCTTAGTCGATGCTTTGAAGGCAGCTTTTTTTCGTGACAGGCCCTCAGCACATTTCTTGTCGATTTCATACTCTTCTTCGCAGAACTTCATCTCGCACAGATCAACCTGCTTATCACCCCTGTCAATCACCAAATCGATTTGCGCGCCATCTTGGTTTTCTTCCTCGTTGGCCTGGCACTGCCACGAGCATACATCAGTTAGCAGACCCGAGATGCCCAAAGCAGAAATAATCTGCTGGGTATGCCAGAGGCACACCCGCTCAAATGCCAAACCACGCCAATTGTTGCAAATTGGAGTGGTGTATACATGGCTCCAATATCGCAAATCGGTAGGTTGCGGAGCTATGTATTTGAAATGGAACAGAGTGAAACAGTCCATGAGTTGATACAGAGCACCTTTCTTTTTCTTTCCAAACGGCCGGTAGGACCTGATAAATCCACAATGCTCCAAATCCTCCAATATTCCCGATAGGGTGCCACTGGTCGATTCTCCAAGATGTTGGAGTATCTCCTCGCGGCTCATGCCCATCTTCTTTGTAGCCAGAGCTTCGATTACGCGCATATAGGGGTCTGGGTTGCGAAACAGCGACGCGTAGAGATAGCGATATTCGTCTCTCAGCGGAGCCTCTCGGTCAAAAAACAGAGAATCAATATTCTGCGGCAAACTATAGCTGCGGTTCATTAAGCTCCAATAATACGGCACTCCTCCCAATATCATGTAGGCCTCGATGATTTGGGTGCGGCTAAACGCCAGATTAAATGCCTCGGCATACATCTCGCACTCCTTCAGAGAGAATGGCACCAAGCCAATGGTGTGTGTCAATCGATTATGCAAACCGCCATAAGCGTGAATGATATTTTTCATCATCCAGGAGGTGGCTGATGCGCAAACTACCAACACAATATCCTTTCGGCCCGAAGCCCATCCATTCCAAAACGATTCGATAGCAGCCACGAGATCGCATCCCGGAGTCCACATCCATGAGAGCTCGTCAAGGAAGATTATCTTCTTGCCCTCCGGCGCTTGGCGCAATAGAGCCTTGAGCTGCTGAAAGGCTTGCATCCAGTTGGCGGGAGTCTTGTCTACATCCATACCGCAATCTTTAAGAGCATCCGCAAAGGCCTGAAGCTCTACTTGCTTCTCGCCGTTGGCAATGCCAGCATGCTGGAATGTAAAGGTATAGTCAAAGGCTTCGCGTATCAAGAAAGTCTTCCCCACCCTGCGGCGACCATACACCGCCACAAACTCTGATCGGTCAGAGACTAAGCAGTCTCTGAGGGCACTCAACTCTTTATCTCTTGCTATTATCATCTTGCATCAAAATTATGGTGTATGCAAAGTTAGCAATAAAATCCGAAACTTTTCCCCAAATCTCACAAAAATATCGAGATTTGGGGAAAAGTTGGAATTTTCAAGGTCCAAAAACGACCAATTTTGACCATTTTTAGAGCCTGTTTTTACATAAATTTCAGTTAATGAACTAATTACCAATACTTTAACAAATCCCCCAAATCTCACAAAAATATCGAGATTTGGGGAAAAGTTTCAAATCGTTATGCCTTTTCTGGAGCATCTTTCTTCTTGGCCTCAGGTTTGTCCAATGGGTCGACTGGCGGCTCGATGGGAGGGGTTGGGAGGGGTTCGTCGGGCTTGGAGATCGGCATCTTGATGCGGGTCCAAATCGCATCGGGTATCATGCGCCACAGGCCCACTGCCACATTCCAGCGCCAGTCGATGACATGCACACGCTTCTCCTTGGCGATGGCCCATAGAATCTGCGGTATCACATAGGGCACAGTCATCTCCATGGGGTATTTGTCGCCAGGCACCAACAGAGGAGTCTTGACCCAACCGGGACGTATATCAGTAAATCTGACATCTGCCCCCTCGGCATGGGCCAATTGCTCGAGCGCTATCAGATAGCGCTGGTCCAACGCCTTGGACGATGAATATGCCGAAAGGCGACCTATGCCATTGGTGCCGGCTACAGAGGTAATGGCCGCAATCTGCCCCTTGTGCCCACGGTCGCGGAAGTAGCGATATGCCACACATATCATCCTCACAAACCCGCAAGCGTTAGTCTTGAGAATTTCCACCTCGCGCTCTGGGTCAAGGTCAAGATTCTCAAACCCTATGCCTGCCACATGGAAATAGATATCCATGCCGCCGACCTTCTCAATCAGTTCGAGCAGCTTCTCCTTTGCGCTGGGCTTGGTCACATCAATCGACATATACTCTACATTGTCGGGGTAACGCTCCTTGAGCTCGCGCATTGTCTCGGTGTGGCGAGCGGCAATGCCAATCTTCACGCCTCGCTTGGCCAAAGCCTCGGCTGTGGCCAAGCCCATGCCCGAAGATGCCCCCATGATAATTATTCGTGCCATACGGTTGAATCTTTTGGTTATGGTTATAATTTCCTGATTTGTCGTAGCTTTAAAATTCCAACGCCCAACCCTCAACCTTTGTTTTTATGGTTTTATGTTTGGAATGTTGGAATATATTTTGTTACTTTGCAAACACAAAGTGAAATTGAAGAGCGATGATTCAGCGAGTAAAATATCCGGTGGGGCAGCAGAGCTTTCCGAAGCTCCGCAAGAGCGGTTGCGTATATGTGGATAAGACGCAATATATACCTGAACTGCTATGGACCAGCAGCTTCATATTTCTTTCGCGCCCTCGCCGATTCGGTAAAAGTCTGTTGCTCTCTACCCTATATTATTCATACCCCAGAGCTTGAACAGCATTTGCCAGTCCGAGCCTGATG
>JAJBUH010000132.1 GCA_020860445.1 Bacteroidales bacterium
GAATGAAGAATGAAAAATGAAGAATGAAGAATGAAGAATGAAGAATGAGTATTTTCCATTTTTCATTTTTCATTTTTCATTCTTCACTTTTCATTTATAAAAGAGGAGGGCCCGTTGCCAGTGGCAACGAGCCCTATAGATATAGAGAGTGATGACTAAATTAGTCAGCGTTGAGGTTAACGCGCTTGAACGATACGGCTACCAGACCTTTTGAAGCCTTCTCAAGATACTGGCCGATGGTGATCTCACCGTCCTTTACAAACTGCTGCTCCATCAAGGTAGAATCCTTGAAGAACTTGTTGAGACGACCCTGAGCGATGTTCTGGATCATTGCCTCGGGCAGGTTCTTAGCTTTAGCCTCGGCGGTCTCAGCGGCAATCTTGCGAGCCTTGTCAGCCTCTTCCTGGGTGAGCCAGCCCTTGGCCATGTTGCTCTCGATGTGGTCTTCGCTGTCAACGAGGTTGGGGTTGATGCCAGCCTTCTTGAGAGCGGCCTCGACAGCCTTGTGCACTTGCTCAGCCTTGGTCTTGTCAATAGCGATAGCGAGCTCGCTGTCGATGGTAGCCTGAGGCACGCTTGCGCGGTCAACAGCCACGGGATTCATCGAAGCAACCTGCATAGCCACGTCATGACCAACCTCGTAGCTTACGCCTTCCTGGTTGAAACCAACGATGGTAGCGAGCTTGTTGCCAAAGTGAGTGTAAGCAGCAGTTGAGGGAGCCTCGATATACTCAAATGCGCCGAGTTCGGTCTTCTCGCCGGTCTTGCCACCCTCTTGGATTACGAAGTCGGCAACGGTCTGGCCGTCGATAGTGAGAGCCTTGAGCTCATCCATTGATTTCACCTTGTTGGCGAGTGCTGCGTCGAGGATGGCGCGGGTAGCGGCCACGAAGCCAGCGTTCTTTGCCACAAAGTCGGTCTCGCAGTTGAGAGCCACGATCACAGCGAAATTGCCTTCGCTCTTAGCGAGGACGCAGCCTTCGGCTGCTTGGCGGTCGGCACGCTTAGCTGCCACAGCCTGACCCTTCTTGCGGAGGATTTCCACAGCTGCCTGCATGTCGCCTTCGGCCTCTTGGAGGGCCTTTTTGCAATCCATCAAGCCGGCCTGAGTGAGGTTGCGCAGCTTGGTGATGTCTGCCATTGTTACTGCCATATCTATATGGGGTATTGAATTGTTGGTGTGAAAAACAGCAATAGGCAATATTACTTATTACCTATTACTTATTACTTTTTTACTCTGCCTCTTCGGCGATAGCGGTCTCAGCCTCAGCGGTAGCCTCTTCAGCCTCGGCAGCTGAATCGTTGCGGCGCACGCGGCGACGCTCGCGCTTGGGAGCAGCGGGAGCAGCCTCAGCCTCGCCAGCAGCTACGACATCGACCTTCTCAGCCTTGCGCTCCTCCAGGCCCTCGGCCATGGCAGCGCAGATGGTGTCGAGCACCACCTCGATCGACTTTGAAGCGTCGTCGTTGGCGGGAATTACGAAATCGATGTTGGTGGGGTCGCTGTTGGTGTCAACCATTGCGAACACGGGGATGCCCAGGCGGTTGGCCTCAGCTACGGCGATGTGCTCTTTCATCACGTCGACTACGAAGAGGGCTGAAGGCAGACGGTTGAGGTCGGCGATTGAGCCAAGGTTCTTCTCCAGCTTGGCGCGCTGGCGAGTGATTTGGAGTTTTTCGCGCTTTGACAGGTTGTCGAATGTGCCATCCTTGCTCATCTTGTCGATGGCGGTCATCTTCTTCACAGCCTTGCGGATTGTGGGGAAGTTGGTGAGCATGCCACCGGGCCAGCGCTCGATCACGTAGGGCATGTTGACTGAGGTAGCATGGTCAGCAATCACTTGCTTAGCCTGCTTCTTGGTGGCCACGAAGAGCACTTTCTTGCCCGACTTGGCTATGTTTTTGAGGGCAGCGGCAGCTTCGTCAAGCTTAGCGGCTGTCTTATAGAGGTCGATGATGTGGATACCGTTGCGCTCCATGAAGATGTAAGGAGCCATTGCAGGATTCCATTTTCTTTTGAGGTGGCCGAAATGGCATCCTGCCTCGAGGAGTTGGTCAAATGTGGGACTTGCCATATTTTATTTTTGGGTTGTTTACGTTCTTTTTTGAAATTACAACCGAGTGGTAGGGAACGGAGCCATCCTCCCGGTTTAGGTTCTAAACACTGCTTTTTCTCAATCGCGAGAAGAAAAATATCAGCCTTAAGATTAGCGCTTTGAGAATTGGAAACGCTTGCGAGCCTTGGGCTGACCGGGTTTCTTGCGCTCTACAGCGCGTGGGTCGCGGGTCATGAAGCCGTGCTTGCGGAGCTCTGCCTTGTCGTCGGGGTTGATTTTCACCAGAGCGCGGGCGATGCCTAAGCGGAGAGCCTCAGCTTGGCCCTTGTAGCCGCCACCGTCGAGGTTGACGAGAATGTCGAATTTCTCGGCCACGTCGAGCACGTTGAGGGGCTGCTTCACGATGTACTGGAGAATCGAAGACGGGAAATAAACGTCAAGGGGACGTTTGTTGATAGTGATGTTACCATTGCCTTCGCGCACGATTACGCGGGCAACTGCGGCCTTGCGACGGCCTACTGCGTTGACTGATTCCATGCTTCGATTTATTTCTTGTTAATGTCGATTACTGTAGGATTCTGAGCCTCGTGGGGATGGTTGGGACCATTGTACACATAGAGGTTGTTGAGCAGGCGACGGCCCAGACGGTTCTTGGGGAGCATGCCCTTGACTGTGCGGAGGAACAGGGGGTGCTTGCCGGGCTTGATGTGCTTGTTGAATGACTTCTGCATCAGGCGCTCGGGGGTGGTCACGCGCTGGCCGCCGGGATAGCCGGTATAGCTCAGGTATTCGCGGTCAGTCCACTTCTTGCCAGTGAGCTGCACCTTGTCGGCATTGATGATGATTACGTTGTCGCCGCACTCGACAAAGGGCGAGTAGCAGGGCTTGTTCTTGCCGCGCAGAATCTTTGCCACTTGGGCGCAGAGACGGCCCAGCACTTGGTCGGTGGCATCGATCACCACCCACTTGCGGTCGCAGTGCTCGGCGTTAGGGGTAAGGGTCTTGTAACTTAAAGTATCCACTTCTGTTTTGTTAGTTAAATGATTAATACAAAGTGACTTTGCCGCACGGCGCTCGGCCAAAAGCGCCTTTTGGCTCCAGTCGAAGCATTGTCTTGGATATAATCGGACTGCAAAGGTACGAATTTAACTCGTTATTTCCAAACATTTTACACCATTTTTACCCAAT
>JAJBUH010000220.1 GCA_020860445.1 Bacteroidales bacterium
ACGAGCAGGACCGCTACATGCGCTATTACTGCGATGCCAACAGCTTCGCCTACACTCAGGCGCGCGAGAAGGAAATAGCCCGTGAGGAGGGCATAGCCATCGGCACTGAAAAGGGCATAGCCATCGGCAAGGAGGAGGGCATAGCCATCGGCACAGAAAAGGGTATAGCCATCGGCACCGAAAAGGGCATAGCCATCGGCAATCAGAATGCGAAAAATGAAATAGCCAAAAATATGAAAGCCATGGGTCTTCCAGCTTCAGACATTGCCAAATGCACAGGGTTAACCGAAGAGGAAATCGATAAACTATAACAACCTTATTGCGCCCCAACATTGTGGCCTATCCAGTCATATCTTTACGGCCTCAAAAGCGAAAGGGACAGTGCCGCAGATAGAGAGTCGGGGCAGACTTTAAATCGGTTTCTCAGAGGCTGAGAAGGTTCGTCATCGCGTAGCGCCTTTCCGAGAAAGAATCCGGTCAACGATACAGAATGAAATAAAAGACCCGCCTTGGTTCGCTGTTCTATGGGAAGCGTGGCGGATTCTGTCATTGTAAAATTACGGCAATCATGCCTCTTTGCCTTAGCAATGCGATGAGGTCTGTGCATTCGAGTGCCTTCTTGTCGTAAGCCATAATGTATAAAATAAAAGTTCCGCCTGGGTACGCATTATTAGGAGGCGTGGCGGAATCTGTTGATACAAAATTACGGCTTTTCCATGAAACCACCAAATAATTCATGAAAAAATTATGGTTATGGGTTATTTTCCCCTCACCTGCGCCAATAGATGGTGGAATGGGGGGGTAACTTTGCATTGTCAATGGCAAGGGACAGCGCCGCAGCTGGAGAGTCGGGGCAGACTGCAAATCTGGTGCTCAGAAGCTGAGCAGGTTAGTTATCGCGCAGCGCTATGTTATAAAAATAAAACTTGCCCTGAGCGCGCTGTTCTTATGGGAAGCGGGGCAAGCATGTCATTGTAAGAGTACGAATTATCTTGGTAACTCCCAATTTATTTGGCAAAATTATTCCCTTTTCTCCACTAGAATTTGTTATTAAGAGAAAAAGACAGTATCTTTGCAATCAAATAATGATAGAGCATGACAGCTAAAACCCTCATTACGAATAATTACCTGGAGCTTCTCGACACCCTCAGTGACGAGATGAAGATGTCCATTATAAATGGCTTGGTCAGAAGTTTGATCTCCAAGAAGAAGTCAACC
This sequence comes from Bacteroidales bacterium, assembly GCA_020860445.1. Taxonomy (GTDB): domain Bacteria; phylum Bacteroidota; class Bacteroidia; order Bacteroidales; family Muribaculaceae; genus CAG-873. The sequence goes on from JAJBUH010000220.1 coordinate 1,219, forward strand.
TCTCTGCAATCCCTATTCGGCGCATGGAAGGACGACCGCAGCGCTGAGGAGATCATTGATGATATCCGCTCCTCACGCCACACCAACACTCGTCACATAGAATCCCTTGATTGAAATGAGCCATAAAGGATTTCTCTTGGACACCAATATTTGCATCTTCTATATGAAGGGCAAATACGATTTGGACACAAAGCTCAATGACAGCAACAAGAAGAACTGCTTTATTTCTGAGACTACAGTGGCAGAGCTTCTTTATGGTGCCGCATGCAGCAATCGCAAAAGAGAAGCGACTCGCGAAGTGACCATGTTCGTTAATGAATTTCATGTTCTACCCATTTACCCGGCGTTGCCAACTTATGCAGAATTGAAATCGCTATTGAGGGCTCAAGGTACATTGATCGATGATTTCGATTTGCTAATAGGCGCCACTTCAATCTATAATGAGTTGACTTTGGTAACGGAGAATGTAAAACATCTCAATCGTTTGCCAAATATTGTCATTGAGAATTGGATTAATCGATAAAGGTGAAATCTCCCTCAACTGCGACAAGAGGTGGCAGAGAGGGGTAGTAACTTTTCGGTGTCGAAAGGGAAAAAGGGCTGTGTCGAAGCTGGAGAGTCGGGGCAGACTGCAAATCTGTGGCTCAGAGGCTGAGCAGGTTAGTCATTGCGAAGCGCTTTTTGAGAAAGAATCCTACCGTGCACATGGTAACCAAAAATCGCGCCAAGGATTCCCAATCCTTGGCGCGATTTTTGGTTGGAACATGTTATCTCAGGGTCCAACCTCTCCAATTGGAGGAGGCATTTTGGGAGGTGACAACCGACGGGGTTTGGATTTTGCTGTTGTTGACGATTGAAGAGCGCTTCACGTTGGTGGTGACGTAGTCGCTCAAATCGCCCAACGTGCATGAGCCATTGGTGTCTTGCAGCTTCTTAAGCAGGAAATAGGTAAACATCCCGTGCGCCTTTTCCTTATAGGGGAAAGCGGTCTCGTCGCCCTGCGTGGCCGAAATCACCACCATGTTGCCCGAGGGCTTCGACTGCTTGGGGACGATGGCCACGCCGCGAGCGCTTATCAGCATCCCTCCGCTGCGGGTGGCTCCGCTGAAGCAGGCATCAAGGAACACCATCGTCTTGTTGGCGGGCAGAGCGCCAAGCTTGTCATAGAGGGCGTTGAGGCTGTACCCCGAGCTCACATCGCTGGCAAAGCCGTCGGCTGGCAGAAGATACGAACCACCAGTCTTTTCGTCAGGAATCCCATGTCCGGCGTAGTAGAAAATGATGTTGGCCTCGCCGTCGAAAGCCTGGGCCACATCGGATATCCAGTTCAGGTCCGACTTGATCTGGTTGAGAGTGGCGTTGGCCCTGTACCTGATCTGATTCTCCGAAAGGCCCAAGGTCTTATTCAGATACTCCTTGAATACCTCTCCGTCATGGATGGCGTGCTCGACGTTTTGTATCCCGTCCTCAGAGTATTCCTCATTCGCTATCACCAATGCGAACGTCCTATCATTGGATGCGTTGACGGTCGGGATGTTTTGGTCGACATCGGAAACCACCAAAGCTTTCTCTTCCTTTTCAATAGCAGGGATTGAGGAGGCAGGAGCAGCAATCTGCGGAACCGTCGTTTGGCTTTGAACAACTGTTGTGGTTTCATTTACCGAATCTTGCTGCATCCTTTTGTAAGCATCTCCCAAATGGTTGTCTTTTTCAATTGCTGTCAACAGATAGCCTGGAAGGCTTCCAGAATTACTTGATATGTAGCAGATGTTTTTGCTCCCGTGAAATGAGCTCTTAACTGAAAAGCCATATTTAAGCTCACAATAATCATCCGGGAAGATAACCTTCTCAAGTTTCGAGCAAAAGCCAAAAGCAAAGGTACCAACACTTTTTACAGAATTAGGCAGTGTTATTTCTTTCAAATTGACACAACCAGCGAAAGCGTACCTTCCAATCTCCTCCAATGTGTTAGGAAATACAATGGATCTTATCTTTGTTTCCCCAAATTTAGCCCTTCCTATTTTCTTTAATGGGTATTCTTTCCCTTCTATTGTAACATACGCGGGCAGGACAATGTCTTCACCGATCTGCTTCTTGTCCACTTTACTTACCTCAACATAGGAATGATCCTTTAGGGTGTATTCGATGCCATCTATCACCACCTTTTGGGCACAGACTAAGAGTATTGATATCAGGATGCTTATTAGGGTTATTACGCTTCTCATATTGTATAATTGAGTTAATAATGATAGAGCCTTAATTACATTGGTTTGATCATTGATTCGATGAAGGAGATTTCATCGGGGGTGAGGGAGTATTTGGCGTAGAGCTGACGGTCGATGTCGGGTATTGATTGGCTCCAGTCAATGTCATCATTTGTTTTGAAATCCAATTCAGGAACAAAACGGAATGTCTTAGCCGTTGCATCTTGACTTGATTTGGCTAAGCTATGCATAAATCGGGTAAAGCGGCAGTACATGTAAACACATATATGGGCACATTCTTCTTTAGAAAGATTTTTGTCAGCTCCTACGCAAAGATAGGACTCAGTGCAAATAACACCCGGTTCGCCTATAAAAGCATTGAGGTTGTCATCGTTAGCCTCTGTGCCAATATTATTGGCGCGAGGAATTATTACCTTATATCTGTTTATCCAATTTATGTGGGCCGGAACCTCTGATTCCAACATATAACCTTTCTTTAAGCCTTTGCCAATGCAACAAATCGGATTATTGAGATTATTTGGACTTTCCCTGAATTTGGAATCGCTTACAAAGTAACCTCTTAAGCCAAATGGTCTCAAAGGAGAAATCCACGATTCCAATGTTTTTGAAGATACAGCCTTAACCTTATCTATTATAGAAAGGCTTCTACTATCACGTACAAATATCTCATCAGAATCTGTGGACAGGGGTCGCTGAGTTTTCAGGAGATTCCCAGCGGAGTGAGTAACAGTGGAGACCCAATCCTCCGTGTTATCGTATTTGCTATCCATTAAGAAATAACACAGCCCTCCCTTAATTTCAACATTGCTGAAAAGGTCAGAAGCTTTAGGGAAATCGTGCAATTCTTTGATATGGATATCTTGCAGCATAGAATTGCGAAAATCATCAAGACCACGGCCTCCGGCATACCATCTAGCAGGCATAATCATAGAAATATAGAAAGAAGGGATTCTTTTTGCTATCTCTACGAAATATTGATATACGGGCAATGCACTAGCTTGAGCTCCTCCGTCCATCACTTGATACGGCGGGTTGCCGACTATGGCTTGGAATTTCATTTGGTCGTTGGTGTTGGCTTTCCAGAAGGATTTCCCCTTGACGATCTTGGCGAGGAAATTCTCCGGCTTGTTCTTGATCTGGTTTACGAGGTCCTCGAAGTAGCGAGTGTTGACGCGGCCTTCGCGGAATCCCATAAGGGTGCGGCGCGTGATGGACTTGGCCATAGGGGTCTTGCACACCACAAAAATGTTCTCACTTACCACGCGGTCCCATATCGCCTGATGCTCCTCAAGGGTCTCGGGCGATGACATGCAATCCTTCAAGGCGCGGCGATACAGGTTGTATGCGAGATACAGGGGGTAGAGGCCGCTCTTGGAATTAATTTCCAGCAGGCAGCCATCTGGGTCGAAGGCCTCGTTCGTCACCCGGCCATGGTCGACGTAGCGGGGTTCCGTCAGTTTTTCCTCATACTTCTCGTCGTAAAAGCAGAAACCGCCTAGCGTGTCGGCGATGTGCATGTTGACCACCCGCCACGGCGTGAGCACGGTCTCCTTGTCGGGGTTTCGGAAAGTGTTGAAGATGGAGGCGATACGCTCGATGCGCTCCTCGACGGTCAGGCGGTCGGCGGCGCGGGCTATGGAGCGGATGCGCTTGGCGGCGGACGCGAAGACGTCCTCGTCGTAGTATTTCCTGAACTTCTCGAAACGGGCCTTGGTCACTCCGCGCGGCATGAACTCCTCCCACGACAGGTCGTCGACCAGGTTGGTGAAGTTGCCGATCGTCAGCTGCGCGTCCTCGTCGTCGATTTTGGCTCCGTAGATCAGCAGCGGCATGCGTATCGAGATGCCGCGCAGTATGCTTACAGCCTCGTCACGCATCTTCTTGCGCGCCTTCAGCTCGGCGAGCCGCGCCTTCTCCTCCTCGGTCAGCTCGCGCTTTTTCTTCCTCTCCAGCTTCTCCTTCTCCTCGTACTCCTCGCCCGTCAGGCCCTGCGAGTTGATGTCGATCTGTCCGCTCTTGGCCATGGCCTTGGTCTGGCCGATAATGCCCTTCAGGGCGTTGAAGTCCCGCACCTCGATGGCGTCGAGTTGCAGCAGCTGGTCGTTGTACAGGTATCCGTCCTCGAATCCGTTGCGGACCACGCGCTCCACGTAGGCCCGCTTCAGCTGCTCCATCATCGAGTTGGCGTCGTAAGGCTTCATCTTCGATCCCTCCATGCCTATGACAGGGCAGAAATTCAGGAACTCGCCGAGGGCGCGCTTCTGCTCGCCGGTGGTCTTCCCCGCCTTAGTGCTGACGCGGGGCACAGTCGCCAGCACCTGCAAGGTGCGGTCGGGGGCGAAATCGAAGACGTAGCAGTCCTCCTTGGTCAGGCCTTCGCGCGTCCACGGGGTCTGCACCCTGAATATGGTCTGCATGTAGGACGACGCTGCGGTGTTGTATGAGCCCGAGAGCATCAGCACGCCCGTCCATTCGGGCACCGTCACTCCGGTGGTGAGGCGCCCGCAGCTGAGGGTGATCGTGCCGTGCGAGCAATTGCCGATGGCGTCCCTGACGAGCTTGAGGGCCTTGTCGCGCTCCTGCTCCTCGTCGCCGTCGCCGGCCACGTTGACGATGTCGAAATATCCGAACACCGGATGCCGCTTGAGCATTGCGCTGAGAGCCTTGGCTTCCTTCACCCCAGGCACCATCCACAGGGTGTGGCGGAAGATTGCGCGGTATCGGGCGTTGGCGAACGGGTAGAGGCTGCGCTCATCCTCCCTGGTGAGCAGGTCGAGGAATGAGCGCACTTCGGCCTCGTGCTTGAACGAGCCGTCGGGGAGGGTGCGGAAGAACTCGCGGAAGTTGAAGGCTATCTCCTCGTCGGCGAAGTCGGAGAGCAGGCGCCCGAGATCGTAGGTGTAGATGTTCATCCTCGGCAGTCCCGCGTAGGGGTTGGGGTCGCCGAAATGGCTGCGGTCCCATTCCTGCTTGGCCCGCTGCTCCATGGTGTAGTCCCAGGTGAATATCTCGCTCTCGTCGAAATTGTCCATGAGGTTGAAGGCAGTGCCGGTCAGCTCCAGCCGCTTCGGGCTGGATTTCAGCAGCTCGGAGTAGACTGCCTTGCCGAGGGCGGTCTGGGTGCCCTCATGGGCCTCGTCGACGATTACGAAATCCCAGGGGATCGAGAACACGTCGTCGTTCTTCTTGAACTTTCCCCCGACGATTTCCGAGCCCCGCAGGTCCTGCAGCGAGGCGAAGAAGACATAATTGATGCTGCTCTTTTTGCGCCTTTTCTCCAATGCGTCGAGAGGGGAGCCGAGGCCTCGCTTGCTGCCGAACCGGAAGTCCGGGCGGTCGAAGAATATCTTGTTGAAGTCCTCGAACCATCCCTCCAGCACGTCGGGGCGGTGGGTGTAGAGCAGGGTTCGCCCGAACCCAATCTCCTTGACCACCTGAAGGGCCGAGAGGGTCTTGCCGAAGCGCATCTTGGCGTTCCACAGCATGGCCGGGTATTTCTCGAAGCGCTTCTTTGTGCGGTCGATGGCCTCGCGCTGCTCGGGGCGGAACTCTATGGGCGACTGGCCGATGCTGACTTCCTCGGCGGTGAGCGACTTGCGGCCCTCCTTGACTGCCGCAATGGCCTTCTTGACCGTTGCCAGGTCCGTCTCGAACCATTCCTTGCCGTGGGAGAGGGATGCGCCAGAGAATTTCTTGCGCTTTATTCCCGAGCGGAGGAGCACCTTGTGCACGTCCTTGTCGCTGAAGTCCACCATCTTCATGCCGCGCATGTGCAGCGTCATCTCGGTGTGGAGCAGCTCATAGGAGATGCCCGCCGTGGAGGTGTACTGGTCGATGCGCTTGCGAGCCGCCTTGTTGAGGATGGTCGAGTTGGGCTTGATGTCAAAGGGGTTCTGGTCCTCGTCAAGGGCGAAGGTGGTCTCGCCGACCTTGACGCAGCCGGCGTGGGCTGCGTCGCTGATGCGGAAAGCGTATATCAGCTTGGGCTTGGGGGCTTCGAAGAATCTTTCCATGGCGCGGTCATTTGATGAGGTCGACGAATCTGACGGTTTGCCTTTTCTCCCAGTCGCGCACGACGGCGTAGACGCCGTTGTGCTGGCGCATGTCGCCGGAAACGCAGCCCCTGCACTGCTCGACCTTCTCGGTCCAGTTTCCGAACAGGTCCTCTTCGACAAGCCGCACCTCGAGGCACGAGCCCGGCACCACGCACCTCAGCCCGTCCATCTGCCAGATGTTCCATGAGATTATCTCTGCGATTTCGCGGAGGCGCTCGATGGGTATGGGCATGTCGGGGCCGAACTTTTCTTCGTGGTATTCGCAGAAAGTCTGGAGCAGGGCCTCGCGGGCGAGGAGCAGGCTGTCGCCCTGCCACTCGTAGCCGTATGTGCTTTGGAACGCGGTTTTCGCCCATTCCAGCCATTCATCATGGCCGTCGGCGTTTTCGCCGATTACGCGCAGCTTGCGGTCGAGCAGGCCGATGCGCATGCTGACTGGTATTGGCTCGGCGGTCGATGCGTCGTAGCGGCTGACGAGGTAGGGAGCCTCACCGCACGTGATTTCGAGACGGGTGTCGCGCACGTAGTCGCGCCAAGTCTTGCCTTCTGGGAACGTTATCTTGTCGGGGTTGGGAGTCCAGGCATGGTCGGGATTCTCGGTATTGAAAACTCCCTCGCGGCCGAACCATGCGCTGTCGATGAGGTTGTTCTGCGCGTTGCACACCCAGGCCGGGGTGAACACCTCGGCGCGCTCCCTGACGCGGGCCCTCTGCGCCTCGCGGCTCTTGAGGGCGCGGGGGCGAATCACCATGCCGCGCTCGCCGGTTATCTTCTCGACGGTAATCTGGTCTTGGAATCCGTAGCCCGGGCCGAGCTCTGCGTAGTCGCCGGTGGCCCAGATTATGTTGCGGCCGGTGGAGCGGTCGCGCAGGAGCAACTCCAGCGCTTCGCGGTCGAAGCGCAGCAGGTCGGTTTCGCTTATGTCGATGGCTGAGAACAGGGACACGGCAGTCGGAGCTGGGGCTTTTCTTTTTCCGACAGATATCCCAAGAATCGGATGATGATGATTGGCAATAGGTTAAGGCATAGGATAAAGAAAGTGGGATCTTGCATCGCTGCTCGTCCCGGTTTACTGTGGCCTTCGCATTGCCATGACTGAAAGGACGAGCAACGCGAAGACCCCACGGTATATGGGTATAATGTACCTAACCGCATACCTATGGCTATATAGATATACGGTAGGCAGTGATATACCTACCGTGAGCATCCACCGTTGCCATCGTTCTTTTCAGTCTTTGAAAGTTGCGAAGTTTCAGTAAACCAAGAACGTAGCGTGATAAACGCTCAATATCGTATGTCTGCCGGAGGGCGAGGCGCTCTCTGACATGACAAAGTTATGAAGAATTTCTGAAATGAGGAAATATTTTGGAGGAAAAAATTTGTTGCTCCTCTCCGAGGCGCGGGGGAGGGCCCGCAAGGGCACTTGTGCCTCTGGCTGACGCGGGACGCCTTCTGGGTCGATGGGAAGAAAAATACTTTTGCTCTTATTGTGGCGGTTATGGACCATTAGGGGTACGTTGTGGCCCATATACACAGATGGCACAGATGACACACAGATTCCCCTCGATGACGTTAAAATTTCATAGAGAGCCATAGGCTCTAACAGATTCCACAGACCATCCGGATGGCATCTGTGCCATCTGTCGGCGCTTTGCGCCTCTAAGTAATTGATTTTCCAAGCGTGGTCTCTGTGGGTCATCTGTGCCATCTGTGTATAGCCACAAAAAATGCAACGCCTAATGGGCGCAGTCAGAGACACGCGCCTCCGCCAACAAAGATGCTCCGCAAGGCTAGGAAGAAATTAACTTTTGCGAAATGGGCCCGCGAGGCGCCTGGGCCCCCACTGTTGACGTGGACGCTACGCTGCGTTGCGCCGGGGGCGGCGCCGCCACACTATGGCCGCCTAAGCTTTTTCGGAGAGCTCGAGCCAGCGGAGCTCTTTTTCGTCGATGAGGGGAGAGAGCTCGCTGTAGCGAGCTGACTTGGCTGCGATGTCGGGGATGGATTCACCGGAATTGAAGAGGGCCTCGAGAGCCTCTTTTTCGGCGTATAGCTCGGCGAGTTCGGCCTCGAGGGCCTCGAATTCGCGCTTCTCCTTGTAGGTGAGTTTTACTGGCCGGTTGGCCTTGGGTCGCTCGGCAGCGGGGGTGGGGGCCTTGGCGGCTTTCTCCTTTTCCTGCTCGGCGCGATCGCGCTCTTCGCGCCACTGGTGATACTCGGTGTAGGTGCCGGGGAAATCCTTGACCACGCCGTTGCCCTCCATCACAAAGAGATGGTCAACGATATTATCGAGGAAGAATCGGTCGTGGCTCACAACAATGACGCATCCCTTGAATTTTGACAGATACTCCTCGAGCAACCCAAGGGTGACGATATCCAAGTCGTTGGTTGGCTCGTCGAGTATCAAGAAATTAGGATTGCGCATCAGCACAGTGGCAAGATACAGGCGGCGCTTCTCACCGCCGCTCAGCTTATAGATATATTTCTGCTGGTCGGGTACTGAAAAAAGGAAGTGCTGCAAGAATTGCATAGGTGACAGATGTGTGCCGTCGGCAATCTGGATATCCTCGGCCAATTCTGTCACTGCGTCAATCACACGCTTATTTTCGTCAAAGGCAATGCCCTCTTGAGAATAATATCCGAACCGTACGGTCTCCCCAAGATTCCACTGACCCGAATCTTGTGGCATCAGCCCTTGCAGCATCTTGATAAATGTAGACTTGCCCACGCCGTTGGGCCCGATGATGCCGACCTTCTCGCCACGCGCAAAGGTGTAGGTGAAATCGTCAAGAATCACCTTGTCGCCAAATCTCTTGCTCACGCCCTCGGCCTCAAAAATCTTGCTGCCGATGTATGCCGACTTGCTGATGTCGAGGTTGACATTGCGCTCTGAGAGATTTACGCGCGAGCGTTCTTTCAGATCATAATATTGGTCGATGCGGTACTTGGCTTTTCCGGCTCGTGCCTGGGGTTGACGGCTCATCCACTCCTGTTCGCGGCGCAGCGTATTCTTTACTCGGGCCAATTCGGCTCCCATGGCCTCGATGCGCTCTTGGCGACGACGCAGGTAATAGTCATAATTGCCATCGTAGGCGAACACTCGCTCACGGTCAATCTCGATGATATGATTGCAAACGCGGTCGAGGAAATACCTGTCGTGAGTCACCATCAGCAGGGTAGAACGCGAACGGCGCAGATACCCCTCAAGCCACTCGATCACCCCGATGTCAAGATGATTGGTTGGCTCATCGAGAAGCAGCAGGTCGGGCTCAGTAATCAGAGCGCAGGCTATCGACATACGCTTGAGCTGACCGCCCGACATATTTCGGACGGGAGCCTCGACATCGGTTACGCCGAGTTGGGATAGCATCTGGCGAAATCTCTGCTCAAAACTCGAACCTGTTTCATCGGCATGGAGATGTTCGGGCGGTATGGGCGTAGCCTTAAGGCATGCCTGGATTACCGACAGGTCAGGTTCGAACACGCTATCCTGATCAAGATAAGCCACTCTGAGACCCGACTTTTGCGAAATCTTGCCGCTGTCATAATCCTCTTGTCCGGCAAGGATGCGCAGCAGGGTGCTCTTACCGGCTCCATTCTTGGCAATGATGCCAATCTTGTCGCCCTCGTTGACAGCCAGGTTGACATCAGCAAAGAGCATCCTATCTCCAATGCTCTTGGTCAGATTCTCTATCTGCAGAAAATTTGCCATCCTAAGATTTCTACTCTTAATTATTCAATATAATTTAAGTCTAAACACGGAGGCCATGGAGTGCCTCAGATTACTTCCATGTCGGCTTTGAGGCGCTGGCGCACTACCTCGTACATCATCACGCCAGCTGCCACCGACACATTCAAGCTGCCGATTTTGCCAAACATCGGTATCGACACCCGATAGTCGCATAGGTCGAGAATCTCGGGCGAAATGCCCACATCCTCAGCTCCCATCACCAGTGCCACCGGGGTGGTGTAGTCGGGCTCGGTATAGTTGAGGTTGGCTTTCTCGGTCACACCTATAATTTGGTAGCCATTGTCCTTGAGATATTTCACCGCTGAGGTCAGATTGCGCTCGCGGCACACCTGGATGTAATTGAGGGCGCCTGCCGAAGTCTTCATCGCATCACCTCCGGCGCTTGCGCTGTGACGCTCGGGGATAACCAAAGCGTTGGCTCCGCAGCATTCTGCCGTACGGGCAATGGCGCCGAAGTTGCGCACATCGGTGATGCCATCGAGCACGATTACAAATGGCAACACGCCGCTCTCATAGAGCGAAGGCACCAATTCGCCCACGCGAGTATAGGTCACCGATGACAAGAAAGCAACCACGCCCTGATGATTCTTCTGGGTGATGCGGCTAATCTTCTCGATAGGCACTCGCTGAGCGTAGAGATGATGCTCGCGCACGAGGCGCATCAACTCGTTGGCGAGGTCGCCTTGCAAGTCTTTTTTGATCAAGATCTTGTCTATGTCTTTTCCAGCTTCGATAGCTTCAATCACGGCTCTCAGGCCATAGATGTAATCGGTCGATTCCATGAAATTAAGGATAAGGTATAAGTTATAAACTATAAATAACCTGTCATTTTAAATTTAAAATGAGGAATTTAACCACAGATTTACACAGATTTACACAGATGTCTTAGATGGTAACTTTCAAATTTCATAGAGCACCAGAGGTGCTGACAGATCTCCACTGACCATCCGGATGGCATCTGTGTAAATCTGTCGGCGCGACTGCGCCTTTATGAAATAGGAAATCCCCATGGCAGAATCTGTGGAAATCTGTGGTTAAATTCCATTACTATATTTTAAAATTGAGCTTTACTTCAACTAAAGGTTATGAGTTAGAGTTGAGGAGGGTTTGGGCGGCGGCGCGGGCCGAGGGGTCGTTGGGGGTGCCGCTGAGCATAAGGGCGAGTTCGCCGACACGCTCCTCTTGTGTTAACAATCGAATGCGAGTATTGGTCGATGTCTCATCATCTTCTTTGTACACCTTGTAATGCGCCGAGCCCTTAGCCGCCACCTGGGGCAGGTGAGTGATGGCAATCACTTGAGCGGTGAGAGAGATGTGAGCCATCAGTGCGCCCATGCGCACAGCCACATCTCCCGACACGCCAGTATCGACCTCATCAAATATGATTGTCGGCAATTGCATCTTTTCAGCGATTACCAATTTTATTGAGAGGATAAGACGCGAAATCTCGCCGCCCGATGCTGTGGCTCCAACCGACATCAATGGCTGATTTTTGTTGAAAGCGAATTTGAAATCCACCTGGTCAATACCCGTGGGCGACAGCTTGGTGGGCGAAAATGTAACCTCGCAGCGCAGATTCTTCATGCCGAGAGGCATGGCGCGTTCGCGCAATTCCTCGGCGAACACCGATGCTTGCGCGTGGCGCCTTTCTGACAGTTGCCGAGCAATCGCTGAGGCTGCTTTTTTAGCGGTCTTGGCCTCTTCTTGCAGCACAGCCAGCGACTCGTCGGCATTGTCGATAGCGGCGAGCTGGGCTGCCAGCTTGTCGCGCAATGCGATCAGGTCATCACTTGTCTCGACGTGATGCTTGGTCTCCAATGAATAGATGCGGCCCAAGCGCGTCTCGATATCATCGAGCAGCTGTGGGTCGGCATTCATATCAGAATTGTAATCAGCGATTGTCTCGGCGATATCCTTAATTTCCAGCCTCGCGCTCTCCAATCTCTCGGCAAGCGAATCGGCATCATCAAGCACATCGCTCAGCCGCTGCAGACTGTCGGCCGCTTCGGCCAACCCAGCCAGCACATTGCTTTCGCGACCCGAGAGAGCCTCATTGGCATCTGAGAGATACTCCTTGATTTGGGTCATGTTGGCGAGTTTGTCGCGCTCACGCTCCAACTCTTCTTGTTCGCCGGGCTGCAGTTTCATCTCGTTGAGCTGGTCGAGCTGGAAAGAGATGAACTCGGCATCGGCCTGGTTGCGGGTAATCATATCGCGAGTATCGGTGTACCGCTTAAGCGCGGCGCGATAGGCATGGTATGCCTCGGCATATCGCTCGAGCAGATGCTTATTCTCGGCCAGACTGTCAATCACCGACAGCTGATAGTCGTGATTGGCGAGCAGCAGATTTTGGTGCTGCGAATGTATGTCGACGAGCTGGATTGCCACATCGTGCAGCAGCTGTAGATTGACCGGGGTGTCATTGATAAAGGCACGCGAGCGACCCGACGGCGACAATTCGCGTCGCAGGATGCAAGTGTCATCGTCCCAGTCAATATCATTTTCTGTAAATATCGGACGGAGCAACGCGAAGCCCTTGGTGTCGAAATAAGCCTCGATGATAGATTTCTTTGACGCATCGCGGATAGCCCTCAGGTCGGCTCGACCGCCGAGCAAGAGCGAGAGCGCTCCGAGGATGATCGACTTTCCGGCTCCAGTTTCACCAGTGATTATGTTGAGACCCTGCTGAAATTGTATGTCAATTGTTGAGATGAGGGCGTAGTTGGATATGTGCAGTCGCTGTATCATTTTTCAGCTCCTTTCTTTATTTTGTCGAGGCGCGAAGATTCGGCCGGATATATGGGCTGCAGCAGCTCGTAAGCGTCTTTGCGCTCCTCGGCCGTGGCCTTTGAGTATATGTTGACCAGTTCGTCCATCTTTGCGTCCTTAAACATTGACAGGCCCACCGACATCGGCGCTGCTGAATACACTTGCTTGATGTACTGCAGCGACTTGTGGATAGCGGCGCGTCCCTTTTCGGGCGACACCGACATCTGGTCAAGCCCAGTCAGATGATACTCGTATAGCAGGTCGCGCAGCATCTGGGTGCTGTTGTCGGTGAGTGCGCTGAGCACTGCCGAGCGATTCTTGGTGTCCTCAAAAGCTTTCCAGCCCACATTGCCCGACGACTGGCCTTGCAGCACGATTTGGCGCAGCTTCTCATAATACGGGTCGCCGCCGCGGCGCGAGAAGGTATCGAAATCGAGCGCCAAAATCAGATAGGCGTAATAATTGAGTATGGCGGTCAGCTGGCTCTCCATCGTGTTGATCGAGTAGATCAGCTGGTCGCCCTCTTGATACTCAAAGTCAATTTTTGAATCCTTGAAATTGAGGATTGTGGTGGTGTAGGCGCTATTGTACACCGGGCGTGTCGACTGTATCTGCAGGTCGCCCTTGATCAATCCGTCAGAGTATTCCTTTACTGTGATGTAGAGTTGACACTCAATCTTCTCGTTGACCGCAAACTGGGCGTTTGAGAAGATATTGGTGTTCATGTAGTCATTGATAGCCTCCTGCAGGGTGGTAAACACCGACTCTTGGGCTTGCGCCAGCTGAGAGTAGTTTACTTCGACTCGGCAATTGAGTTCTTGGGCTCGGGGTGCGATAGTCGCAACCAGCGCCAAGAAAACAATGGCCAAGGGCCTGAGGCAGGGTATGTGTGCAATATTCATAAAGATAAGATATGGTCGATGATGTCGGCCGCAGCCTCGCGCTTGGTCTTGAGCGGAAAGGCTATCTCTGAGCCGTCGGCATCGATTATTGTGATTTTGTTGGTGTCGGTTTGGAATCCGGCTCCGGGGTCGCGCAGCGAGTTGAGCACAATCATGTCAAGATTTTTCTTGGTGATTTTCTCCTTGGCATGTTTCTCTTCATCGTGCGTCTCAAGCGCAAAGCCAGCCAGAATCTGGCCCGGGCGCTTCTGTGCGCCCAGCGCGGCGGCTATGTCAGGATTCTTGACCAGTCGGATTACCGGCGCATCCTGATGTTCACGCTTGATCTTGACATCGGCCACCGATTCGGGGGCGTAGTCGGCCACTGCAGCGCACATCACTGCGATGTCAGAGTGGGGGAATGCCTCGAGGCAAGCCTCGAGCATCTGCCGGGCTGACTCGACCTTGACCACCTGTATGTTGGGATTCGAGGCAGTCAGATTGACCGGGCCGCTCACGAGAGTCACCTTGGCGCCGCGCTCAGCAGCCTCTTCGGCCAGCGCATAACCCATCTTGCCGGACGAGTAATTGCCTATAAAACGCACAGGGTCTATCTTTTCGTATGTCGGGCCGGCTGTAATCATCACATGTTTGCCAGCCAAGTCGAGTCCACGGGCGAAATAATCATGGAGCACCTTGAAGATATTTTCCGGTTCCTCCATGCGGCCTTTGCCCACCAGATGGCTTGCCAATTCGCCCGAGGCAGCCTCGATGATATGGTTGCCATACGAGCGCAGCCGTTCGATATTGGCCTGTGTCGATGGGTGAGCCATCATGTCGAGGTCCATGGCTGGGGCCACGAATACCGGACATTTGGCTGAGAGGTAAGTTGTGACCAGCATATTGTCGGCCACGCCGTTGGCCATCTTGGCGATAGTCGAAGCAGTGGCTGGGGCTATCACCATTGCATCGGCCCACAGGCCGAGGTCGACATGGCTATGCCACTCGCCGGTGTTGGCAGTGAAGAACTCGCTTACCACTGGGCGCCCCGAGAGGGCCGACAGGGTGACCGGGGTGATAAACTGCTTGCCAGCGGGGGTAATCACTACTTGCACCTCTGCCCCGGCCTTGATCAGGAGCCGGAGCAGAGACACTGACTTGTAGGCGGCTATGCCGCCGGTAATGCCAAGGATGATATGACGGCCTTTCATTTCTTGAGGCGCAACTTTATTTTGGTGAAGCAATCTTTAGTATTCTTAGTGAAATCGCCATTCATGATCCACTCATAATAGCTGGGGTCGCGGCGCAGTACCTCCTCGGCAAGCTTGCCTTTGCACTTGCCGAAGTTGATCACCTCGCGATCCTGGTCATCATAGATGAGACGACCCACGAAATCGACATTGCGATTTTGCCGAGAGAACTCAGCGAGCTTCTCTATCTCGTTGGGCAGGTCCTCGTAGCGGTCGAGCTGAGCCATCAGCACCTCGTAGGTGGCCTGGGTGTCTGCATCGGCGCTGTGCGCTGCGGTGAGGTCCTTGTCGCAATAGAATCGGTAGGCGGCTATCAGGTTGCGAGGCTCTTTTTTGTGGAATATTGTCTGGACATCCACAAAGCGGGCCTTAGAGAAGTCGAAATCGACATTGACGCGCTGGAACTCCTGGTCGAGCATCGGTATGTCGAAGCGGCTCGAGTTGAATCCGGCGATGTCGCAGCCCACAAACATCTGGGCCAGCGACTTGGCGATTTGCTTGAATGTGGGTTCGTCTTTTACGTCCTCGTTGGTGATATGGTGAGTGGCCGTGGCCTCGGGCGAGATGGGAATCTCGGGATTGACACGGCGAGTGCGACGTATCTCCTCGCCATTGGGCATCACCTTGATGACCGAAATCTCTACGATGCGGTCTTGGGTCAGGTTGAGGCCGGTGGTCTCGAGGTCGAAAAAGATTATTGGTTTCTTGAGGGCAAGTTTCATTTTCTATTGGGTCTTTAGGTCCGGGTAGGGTGGCTATCAGAATTCGGCCACGTTCATAGGCATGAGCAACATCAGCAGGTCGGTGCCTTCTTCGTTCTCGGTCGGGCAGAACACGCCGGGACGGCTCGGGTCAGAGAGCTTGACGATGATCTGCTCGGTGGGGAGCACATTGCAAATCTCGATCAGGAAGGGGGCGTTGAAGCCAATTACCAGTTCCGGACCCTCGTATTCGCAATCGAGGCGTTCGCTGCCCATGGTGCACAGGCTGGGGTCGTGCGACTTGATATGCACCAAGTCGTTGGTGATGCGGAAACGCTCCATGCCATAGCCGGGGTCGACGAATACGCCCACGCGGCGCACGGCGTTGAGGAAGCGCATGCGGTCGACACGCAGGGTGTAGGGATTATTCTTAGGTATTACCTTATTATAATCGGGGAAGCGGCCCTTGATGAAGCGGCAGTTGAAGGTGAACACCTCGCTGCGGAAAGTAGCGCTCTTTGAGGTGATGGTGATTTGCACCTTGTCCTGCTTTGAGAATATAGTCTTGAATATAGTTGCCGGCTTGAGCGGCATGATGCAAGTCATGCTCACGCCCGGAGCGCAGTTGCGGTTGATGAATCGCACCAGCTTGCGGGTATCGGTAGCCACGAAGGTGATGTTGTCGGGCATGATGTCGAGGAAGATGCCCATCATCTGAGGATGGAAGTCGTCGGTGCCGATGGCGAAGAGGGTATTGTCGATGCCCTTGAGGATCTGCTCGGCATCGCACTCAAATTCTACCGGCTCGGCCTCGCCTTCCTCCTTCTTATACTCGGGATATTGGTCGCCCGGGGCGCCCACCATCGAGTAGTGGCCGTTAGCGTAGGAGATCGAGATCTCGAGGGTGTCCTCGTTGATGTCGAACTCGAGCGGCTGGTCGGGGAGTTCCTTGAGCAGGTCGACCAGGCGGCGAGCGTCGATGCAGAAGACGCCTTCGCCCTCTGCTCCGGCCACGGCTACGCGGGCGGTGAGAGCGTTCTCGATGTCAGAACCGGTGATGGTGAGTTCTTCGCCGCTGAGAGCGAAGCGGAAATTGTTGAGCACTGTGAGAGCGTTTTTGGCGTTGATGACTTTGCTCACGCCAGAAGCGAGGGAATATAAGGTCTTGCTGGGGACTGAGAATTTCATATTTATGGCGTATGATTTAATTTTATTGTGGAATTGTACGAAATATGTTTGATTTTTAGGGTGTAAAACGAAAAATTTTTATTAAATTTGCGGTTGGATTTAAC
>JAJBUH010000260.1 GCA_020860445.1 Bacteroidales bacterium
CTATTATTTTTTACCACCTCCCCTTCTCCACCCTTGAAGATGGGAGAAGGTAAATGGAATATTTGCGTAGTCGAGAGATGCTTTTTCTGAGGATTTCGATGGGCTCAGTGATGGGGTAGTTCCTCCAGAAATCGGAATCCCAAAATTATCTAAATTATAGTGTTGGGTTGGTAAGTGACAATGTCATCTATCTTTCCTATTTTGCTTCCTTTGCTTTTGACTGTCGAGATGAATTGATTACATTCCTCACGAGTAAAGACTTTTCGTATGTAAGCGTAATATAGGAAGTCTAAGGTGGTCAGATATGTAATGTTGTTTTCTATACAATAATCGAGGATGTCTTTAAGGTTACTGCTCCCGATGACATCTTGATTGTATCTGCAATAGGCCAAACATGCACTTTCTCCATCACCTCTCAGTGCTCTCAAGCGCAAGAATTCTTTAGCACATTCCGCTGAGGGTGCAAATCGAATGAGCGTAATTTTACTCTTATACCAATTCAGCCAATTTGATATTATGGCCTGTGTCGCAGGACGTTTCTTCAGTTCATTGTAAACGACATCAAGGAGTATATATTCATACTCTGGGAAAATGTCGCACAATTGAGACAACCGTTCACCCTTGATGAAGTGAATGATGACATCTGCATCGAGCACTATCTTAGTCTTCATGGGTGGATTCGAGCTTGTTGAGGATTTCTAAGTAATGGCCCTCTGAGATTTTCTCCTGCTGGAACAGTAGATATGCTTTTTCGCCAATATCCCCTATGATTAGATTGGCGTTGGCGGGAGAGTAAAGATGGAGTGAGAACCCGAGGGCTCTAGCGTCTTTGGTGGGATTGCTGCATAATTCTTCTTTGCGGTTCTTGTCAATCAACCTTAGCGCCACCAAGCGGAAGAACATCGCAGCTCTGGAGACACCGAAGTAATTTTCAAGGCGCACCAAGGTGGGCATCGATACCATATCGAATCCAATTTCTTTAAGTGGAACCATTTGCAATACGGCTTCTTCGGGCATTAGCAGCAGGGCTGCGAATGCATCGGCGGCTTTTTCGGCATCAGGTTTCCGGCTCCCGTCTCCGCAATTGTGAGGAGAGTGGGAAGGGTCGACGAAGAGATGGTAAAGCTCGTGACAAATTGTGAAATTTTGCCTGCCCAGAGGCATGTTGGAGTTGATAAGCATATACCTACCCCCCATGTGGTCAATAAGACTCATTCCGCTAAAGGTTGGGGACATTGGGCGAAATGCGGCTATGACATTCAGTTTCAGCAAAAGGGAACGGGTGTCTAGGGATTCGGTCTTGGACAATCCGTATTTTTGCTGAAACTCGTCAACTTGACGCTTTATCAAATTATAGTCGATTCTGGCCATTCATTAATCGATTTAGTTTGATGTTGGTTTTAATCAAATCTTTAAACCATATTATTTCTTTAAAATCGTCCTCTGACAAACCCTCTATCCTGAATGCAGTGGATAGCATTTCGTGGCGCGCTTCTTCGCTCTCTTCGTAGAGCAGATAGCTCTCGCATCCAAATAAATCTGAGGCTTTAATTAAAATATCATAGGGCATCTCCCTGGCTCCTAACTCGTAATTGGCGTATGCCGAGCGAGTCACTCCTATGGCTGTGCTCACCTCGTCCTGAGTAAAGCCTAACGCCTCTCTGAGATTTCTGAGGTTGCTTCCGATTATTTTGTCTTGATTACTCATAGATTGATGTTGTTGGTGTGGCAAATTTAAGATTTTATTTTCAAATAAACAAATTTTGTTTCATCAAAGTTTAAGACACCATTGAAATTGTTGAGTTTTTTAAGGCTCTCCTAATCCTATCGCGCCTCGGAGAGGCGCAACAATTTCACTGGCATGGTGCATTTTTTTCTCTCGATATTCTTGGGGAATTGGGAAAAAACACTTAACTTTGCCGTAGCGTGGGCCACTATCACCCCGTCGCAGAGGCGACAACCCACGCTAACATAACGA
Organism: Bacteroidales bacterium; assembly: GCA_020860445.1. GTDB lineage: Bacteria > Bacteroidota > Bacteroidia > Bacteroidales > Muribaculaceae > CAG-873. The sequence goes on from JAJBUH010000260.1 coordinate 1,979, forward strand.
AAAGGCGTGTACTTGCGCTTTGTCTTTCTGCATCGAAATTCTCACACTTACATCGGTTGAAAGTCAATGCAACAGTAGATGGCCTTACGGTTGGTATATCTATGCCAACCGTATTCTCCATATATCCTATGGGGATGCGGTTGTATGTATACCTAAGCGTAGGCTTCTGCGTTGCTTGTCCTGAACCGATAGGCCGTGAGAAGCCCCGATGCACAGGCAGCAACAAGGATTTGTGCCTGCGCTTTTTCTTTGTCTCTATTTTATTCCGTCAGGCACAGCGGACTAATGGTGCCAATGCTAACGCGCGACCAAATAATCAATGCTCTTTTTGAAGGGGATTGCATCGAATATATGCGACAATTCCCAGATAATTGTATTGATATGGTTATGTGTGATTTGCCTTATGGGACTACGCAAAACAAATGGGATAGTGTAATCCCTCTTGATTTACTTTGGAAAGAATACAAAAGGATAGTTAAAGATAATGGAGCTATTGTCTTAACCTCTCAAGGTTTATTCACGGCACAACTGATGCTGAGTAATAGAGCCATGTTTAAATACAAATGGGTATGGGAGAAGTCAAAACCTACAAACTTTCTTAATGCTAAGAAGCAACCTCTAAGAAAGCATGAGGATGTCTGTGTCTTTTATAAGAAACAGCCCATTTACCACCCTCAAATGGTAGAGGGGAAACCCTATGATAAAGGTGTCAGAAAAGATCAACTAAGCGGAAGCTACGGAGATTTTCATCCTGTCCACGTATTTAGTGATGGCAAACGTTACCCTACTGATATCATCTATTTCAAAACAGCGGAAAGTGAAGGACAAGTGATTCATGCCACTCAAAAGCCTGTAGAGTTAGGCCGTTATCTCATTCGCACTTATACTGATCCTGGTGATCTTGTCTTAGACAATACTTTTGGAAGTGGCAGTTTTCTGGTTGCTGCGCTCTTGGAAGGAAGAAACTTTGTTGGCATTGAGAAAAATGTCGATGTTGAACTCTTTAAAGGTGAAAAGATAGACTATATAAAGGCGGCAAAGAAACGATTGCTTTCATGTTGGCAAACCCTTGTAGGACCCCAACGCTCTACCATATTTTCTGCGAATCTAATTTCTGAGTTTGAAAACAATACCCATGAATAAAATTAAGGTTAACTACAACGAAAGGTCTTGGGCGATAGAACTTATCGTAACTACTCAGCGATTCTAAGGAAACTCAATGATTCCTTACATCCTACATGGT